>JBCBHR010000139.1:0-5734 GCA_038525365.1 Pseudomonadota bacterium
CTACACCGCAGCCGGTTCCGCCCATGTGCCGACCCCGCACGTAGATGTGGTCGATACGGTTGGCGCAGGCGACACGCTGATGGGTTCTGCACTCGTGTGGCTCACTGAAAACGCGCTGAACACGCGTGAGGCGTTGAAGTCTGCCGACGCTGATCAACTGACGGAGCTCCTGGAATTCGCAACGACCGCCGCCGCAATCAACTGCACGCGGGCGGGCTGCAACCCGCCGACACGTGCCGAAATCGATGCCGCACTCGGTTAGGTGTTGCTAACGACCGCAGACTTTATCAATGTGGCTGGCCATCGCCGCCGCGGCATCCTTATCAAGTGCGCCGAGCCGAATATCGCAACGCCAGGTTTCACCGCCCGCGAGGTCGATGAATTGCCCTTTTGCCTTTTCGGCCGTGTAGCCTTCAACCTCTGACGTTGACGGAAACGCCATGCCGAGCCCCTGTTGGTCGGCGGTCCGACAAATCCTCCGCGTCGCAAGCGGCGTTTGGTGCGGACGAAAGCGGATGTAATCGGCTCGACCGTCCGGATGCTGCTGCATGGCGTGGGCGTAGCCGTCATCATCGGCTGTCATATCGAGCGTGAAAACCACCTCCGGATCAAAGGCAAGTTCGGGACGCAGCACGTGGTGCGGTGACGGGTCAGCCGCCAATTGCGCGAGAAACTCCACGTAACCGGGCTTTGGCGTCACGTGTGAAGGGATGGATTGGCGCACACGCACATGGTCGGCGTCATAGGGCGCCGCATAGATGAGTTCGCCATTGTCGACGGGCCGAAAATTGGCGTGGCCAAGATACATCAAGTCCATGGTCGTGCGCTTCAGGTTGGTCACGGCAAGCGATATGTCCAACAGCGTGTCATCAGCGCCAAGCATGACGCTGGCCTCCGCGCGGTAATTACAAGCGAATGCTTTGGTGTGCTGGTAGTGGCTGCGAAGCGTCATCGTACCGGCCTCGCCATCGCATTCCAGAATAGCATCGCGGAACGGTGCGTTCGGTATTTCGCCATGCAAGGGGTGATCATCTTCTGCGCCCGGCGCACCGATGGCGGTCAGCCCGCAATGGATGAAGAACGCGCCATAGGTCTCCAAATAGTTCCGTGTGTCGACCGGCTCGTCAAACATCGACCCCATGGTGAGATCGCGCCCGTCAAAGACCGCCGACCAAACCTGTTGGCCTTTGAATGGAAGCACGATGATTTCACCGCGCCAATTGGTGATGCGCAGCGCTTCAATTCCGGACGGGTAGCAAAAGGTGCTCGCCGTCATGTCGCCCATCGTCGCGACCGTTTTCTCCGCATCGCCGAACAGGCTGCGTTCCAGATGAAAGCGTGACACTGCTGTCATCTCAGGTTCCCTCCAACCGCGCGTCGAGCACGTCGAGCGTTGGAATGCTGCCAGTCGCCGTCACGCTTTTCAGCGATGCTGCCGCGCAGCTATGGGCGACCGCCAGCGACGTTTGCGACGTCCAACCTTCGTGCACGCCAAGCAAGATGCCTGCGCAAAACGCGTCACCTGCGCCAACGGGCCCTACAATGTTTTCCGGTGGCACGGTGACCGCCGGGGCAGTCACAACATCCGCCATCCCGTTGTCCGCCCAGACCGCGTGGGTGGCACTGTGAATGATGGTCGCTTCATTGACGCCGAGGTCCATCAGATCATGTGCCGCTGCAGCCATGGCGTGAGGAGTTTCGACCCGTCGATCAAGGACGCGTCCGGCCTCAACTTCATTGACAATGAGGTAGTCGATATGCGGCAGCGAAGCGCGCACGATTGCCGAAAAATCATCATGCGCTGCTGAAACCAGATCAACACAGACGGTCATGCCCGCATCGCGCGCTGCCTTCAACAGATCAGCCGCCATGGTGGTTCCGTCTGCGCGCAGCGTATCAAGCCGCGCCAGCAACATGAGGTAACCCAGATAGAAGAGCTTTGCGTTGGTGGTTTTGGAAATCGCACCTGCATCCACGTGCTCGATCCCAAGCCGATCGTTCGCACCGCCCTGATAAAAGAATGTGCGCGTGTCGCCCGGCACGGTCATGACATGGGTGTGTGCAGTTGGTGCATCGCGATCACGGGTCAGCATCTCGGTTGAAATCTTCGCACTTTGGCAGGTGTCGATCACCTGATCGCCATAGGTGTCGGCACCGACACGGCCCGCCGCCCACACCGGAAAATCCTGCCGCAGCGCTTTGAGCGCCATGGCGACATTCGCGGCACCTCCGCCGATCCCGGTGACGGCGTCGTGGATGCGGGCGAGGTCACTTTTCTTCGGCCAATGGTCGATGGTGTGGACGATGTCCACGATCCAATTGCCAGCGCAGACAACGCCGTTGCGCGTCACGCCGTTCCCCCGGTTTCGTTCCATAGCGGATAGAGCGGCGGCTCGTTGGCTTCGATGGACGAGAAGCGCCCGACCGGTTCGAGGAAATAATTGTCGACGTTGTCGTCATTGACCTGGCTGACTTCTCCGCAAAACACCAAGCCGTGGCCCGGCTCGCCGTAGAAGCGATGGTAAAGCCGCCGCGGGATGGTCACGCTCTCGCCCGGGGTCAGACGCAACGGTTCGTCCGGCGCGAGCGTCACCTTGCGCCCATCGACCATGATGCTGATCGGCGCATCGCGCTCGTCCTCATGGCGAAACTCGATAATCAGGTTGCCGCCGCCGCGATTGATGATGTCTTCCATCTTCACATGGTGGCAGTGGAAAGGCGTTTCCTGATCTTCGGCCACAAACAGCAGCTTCTCCGCATAGGGAACACTGTTGGGATCGGACTGCATGCCGTTGCGCACGCAGAACAATGTCAGCCCACGACGCCCGAAGTCCCCAAGCCCGAAATCCGTCACATCCCAGCCCATTTGGTGGTCGCAAAGGAAGGCCGCCGTTTCGGGGTTGGCTGCGAAATCAGATGGCTGCCAGCGTGCCCAAGCGGGCAGCGCCCATCTGAATTCAGTTAGCGTGTCTTCGGCTTGGCGCAGTGCGGCGTTGACCGCGGATCGTTTCATGCGGGCTCTCCGTCAAGGCTTTGCAAAATCAGCGCGACGGACGCACACGGGCTTCCGTTTGGCCGTCAAACAGGCAGACCTTGTCCGCATCAAGCTTCAGATGCACGTCGGCGCCCATCGGCAACTCATAGTCCTTGGGCGCTTTGACGATCACGTGGCTGTCGTCCAACTGGATGGTGACAATGGTTTCATTGCCGGTCATCTCGCAGGAGAAAACCGTGCCAGCGAAATGCGCGTCCGCTGGTTCGCAGATGATGGTTTCTTCCGCGCGAAAGCCGATCGAGATTGCGGCCGTGTCGTCATAGTTTGGCAGTGTGACCGAGCCGAACCTGCTCTGAAACGTGCCGTTTGCGATCTCGCCTTCGACAAAGTTCATTGGTGGTGAGCCCATGAAGCCCGCCACAAATTTGTTGGCCGGATCATCATAGACGTCGCGTGGCGTGTCCAACTGCTGCAGCACGCCATCGCGCATGATCGCCACGCGGTGGGCAAGGGTCATCGCCTCGATCTGATCGTGCGTAACATAGACCGTCGTCACGCCGAGCGTCTGCTGCATATGTTTGAGCTCGGCGCGCATGAAGCCGCGCAGTTTGGCATCCAGGTTCGACAACGGCTCGTCCATCAGGAAGATCGCTGGGCGCCGGATGATCGCGCGTGCGAGTGCCACGCGCTGGCGTTGGCCGCCGGACAATTCGCGCGGGAAGCGGTGGAGGTAATCCTCCATGTGCACCTGCGCCGCCGCATCGCGCACCAGGGACGCACGCTCCGTCTTGTCGACGCCTGCCACCTTCAACGGGAAGCCGATGTTTTCCTCGACAGTCTTGTGCGGGTAGAGCGCGTAGGACTGAAACACCATCGCGATGTCGCGGTACTTTGGAAGGACGGTGGTGACATCCATGTCGCCGATCACGATGGAGCCTGACGTGATCTGTTCCAGCCCGGCGATCATGCGCAAAGCTGTCGACTTACCGCAGCCCGACGGGCCGAGCAGGACGAGAAACTCGCCCGGCTCAATCGAAATGTTCAAGTCCTTGACCGCGTGGAAAGACCCATAGTGCTTGTTCAGATTTTCAAGCCGCAGGGACTTGGCCGTTTCGCTGACCATGCGCGGTCCGGACGGGTTCATGGCGGGTTGGACATTCATCCTTTGACGGCTCCCAGCAAAATGCCTTTTGAAATGTAACGTTGCAGCAATGCGGCCATTGCGATGACCGGGATGATCATCACGACGATGACCGCCGACATGGTCCACCACAGGATGCCGCGTTCACCGGCGTTCATGGCGGCGACAAGGATCGGCATCGTTTGCGCGTTGCTGGTGGAAAGGAACAGGGCGAGCAGATATTCGTTCCAGCACAGGATCACGACCAGCAGCGTCACCGCCGCCAGACCCGCGCGTGAAAGCGGCAACACCACTTCGCGAAATGTCATGATCATGGTCGCGCCGTCCAACTGCGCGCTTTCTTCAAGATCCTTGGGGATCGATGCAAAGAAATCATACATCAGCCAGACAACAATTGGCAGGTTAATCACCGCATAGGTCAGGATGAGCGCCAGATGCGTGTCGAGGAGCTGTACAGACTGGAACATCATGTAGACGGGCACGACGACCACGACCGGAGGTAGAATGCGCTGCGAGATCATCCAGAACAGGATGTCACCATTGCCAAGCGGCACTTTGTAACGGCGCGCAATCGCGCGCGCCAAAAAGAAAAACACGGCCGCACCGACCGCCGCTGCCAGCTTCCAATCCACGCCAGCCATGGCGACCGCGTACAAAACTGCTGCAAAGCAAATGACGAAAAAGATGATCGTCAGCAAATTTGGCCGGTACGTGATCCGAGCCAGCGCATATGCAGCCATCGATCCGATCAGGACACACAGCGCTGTCGCGCACAGTGATATGACGATGGAGTTGAAATAGGCGCGGATCGTGTCTTCGAAATCGAGGACGAAAACATCGTACCAAGCCTGCATGGATGGTTGGAAATCCACGAAGGGGATAAAGAACGGGCCATTGTTTACCGCCGCTGGCGTTTTCAGCGATGTAATGATCAGCCAGTAGATCGGAAATAGCACAAACAGCGTCCACATGGCCAAGAGGCCATAGACGATGATCTTGGTGCCGAACGCCATCTGGCCAATGGCGGGCGGTTCGAACATGCGGGTCATGAACCCACGGTTTTGCATGCGCTCCAAGCCGCTCATCAGCTTGTCCTTACGCGATTTAAGACAACGAGATTGAAGAAGGACACGCAGACGATGACGGTCACGAACAACAACAGATATGCGATGGCCGCCGACTGGCCGAGGTCGAGCGCCCGCCAGGCATAAAGCGAATGCAGCGACATGGATTCCGTTGCGATGCCCGGGCCGCCGGACGTCATGATGTTTGGCAAGTCAACGATCTTGAACGCTTCAATTACGCGCACGAGCATGACGGTCGCCGCGACCGGCATGACCTGTGGCCAAGTGATCTCGCGAAAAATTTGCCATGGGCTTGCTCCGTCAACCTGTCCGGCCTCGACATAGTCTTTCGGCACGTTTTCAAACGCGGCAAGAAGGATGATGAAGATGAACGGGATCCACTGCCAGCTGTCACCGATGATGATGAACACGCGTGCGGCCCATGGGTCTGTTGCCCATGCAAAGTCGCCGAGCCCAACCCATTGCCATACACCAGCAAACGGCCCCTTGGTGGTGTCGGCCATCATGCGGAAG
>JBCBHR010000140.1:0-5730 GCA_038525365.1 Pseudomonadota bacterium
CTGATCGCGACACTGAAACGCTGATCCGCAAAGCTCTTGCCGAGGCCTACCCGGACGACGGGATCGTTGGCGAGGAGCATGGCCGCGAAACCGGGAGTACCGACTTTGACTGGATCATCGACCCGATTGATGGCACCGCCAACTTTGTCGCGGGCATCCCCCACTGGTGCGTGGTGATCGCGTGTGCCCAAAATGGTGCGCCGGTTGTTGGCGTGATCTTCGACCCAAACAGCGGCGATCTGTTCTCCGCTGCCAAAGGCCATGGCGCAGAGATCAATGGCAAGCCGATGAAGATCTCCGACGCGACGACATTTGCTGAGGGCTCAATAGCCACGGGTGCATCCGGGCGCAGCGACAATGAGGAAGTGATCGCCATGATCACCGCCATCCTTAACCGTGACGGCATGTTTTATCGTTCCGCAAGCGGTGCGCTTATGCTCGCCTATGCGGGGTCAGGTCGCCTGATTGGCTACATCGAAGAACACATGAACTCGTGGGACTGCTTCGCCGCCCTGATCATGATCGCCGAAGCTGGCGGAAAGCATCGCCCGCTCGATGACAACGCCATGGAAGCAGGCACGATGGTCGTTGCTGGGCCGCCGGAAATCTGCGCGCAACTGGACGAGATCGCCAATCAGGTGTTCAAGCGGATCAACTAGCGGCGCAACGACGATTGAAACGCACAGCGCTGCGGGAGGAATACGACATGGCACGATGGACACCGGCGGACACCCGCTACGACAACATGCAGTATCGCCGCTGCGGCAAATCCGGACTTGAACTGCCCGCCATCTCGCTTGGGCTTTGGCACAATTTCGGCGACGACAAACCGGATACGGTCAAAGAAGACCTTTGCCGGACCGCGTTTGATCACGGGATCACACATTTCGATTTAGCCAACAATTATGGCCCACCGCCCGGATCCGCCGAGGCATGGTTTGGCCGGTTCCTGAAAACCGACTTTGCCGGTCTGCGCGATGAACTCGTCATTTCATCAAAAGCCGGTTACCGCATGTGGCCCGGTCCTTATGGCGAAATGGGCAGCCGCAAATATCTGATCACCTCGTGCGACCAGTCGCTCAAACGCCTTGGCCTCGACTATGTCGACATCTTCTATTCGCACCGTTTCGATCCGGACACACCACTCGAAGAGACGATGCAGGCACTCGATTACATCGTGCGCTCGGGCCGGGCGATCTACGCAGGCATCTCGTCTTATAACGCCAAGCGCACCCGTGAAGCCGCTGCAATCCTGCGCGAACTCGGCACGCCGTGCCTGATCCATCAGCCAAGTTATTCCATGCTCAATCGCTGGATCGAAGATGACGGCCTCTTGGATGCGCTTGACGACGAAGGCATTGGCTCCATCGTGTTCTCGCCGCTGGCGCAAGGCATGTTGTCCTCAAAGTATCTGGGTGAAGTGCCCTCAGACAGCCGTGCTGCCGCAGACAAGTCGCTTCGTCCGGAATTCCTGAATGACGAAAACCTTGGCAAAATACGCGCGCTCAACGAGATCGCGGCGCGTCGCGGACAAACGCTGGCGCAAATGGCAATCGCATGGGTTCTTCGAAGCGGGCGCGTCACCACAGCCCTGATCGGCGCAAGCCGTCCGCAACAGATCGAAGACTGCGTCGCCGCACTGGGCAATCTGGAATTTTCGCCCGAAGAACTGGCCGAGATAGACCGCTACGCCAAGGATGGCGACGTCAATCTCTGGGCCAAATCTTCCGAGCACATCGAGTAATCGTCACTCAGCCGAGGCAACACCCGCCATCAGGCCGCGCAGTTCCGCCAAGCCGCGCATCCGTCCGATCAACGGATATCCCGGATGCGCGTTTCGGCTGTGGTCATCGAGCAAGACATGACCATGATCAGGCCGCATGGGGATTTCCCAGGCACAAAGCCCGACGTCGCGCCGCCGCTTTTCTTCGGCCAATAGCACACGCATGAGCGCGGCCATGTCCGTGTCCCCGTCCAGATGGGCCGCTTCGACAAATGATCCATCCGGCTCTTTGGCAACGTTGCGCAAATGCGCGAAATGAATGCGGTCGGCGAAGCGCTCGGCGATAGCCGGAACATCATTGTCGGGATTGGCCCCAAGCGATCCCGCACACAGCGTCAATCCATTGGCCGCGGAAGGCACCGCATCCATGATCCAGCCGATGTCGTCGGCATTGGTGACAATCCGAGGCAGACCCAGAATATCGCGCGGCGGGTCATCGGGATGAACGCACAGGCGCATGCCAAGCTCTTCCGCAACGGGAATGACAGCCTCAAGAAACGCCTTATAATTTGCCCTGAGCGTATCGCGGTCGATCTCGGCATATGCCGCAAGCGCTTCCCTCAACTCGGGCACATCGTAGCGGTCATAGGCTCCGGGCAGACCGGCCATAATGGCGTGAAGCAGAGCATCGCGATCGTCCTCATCGGACGCGTCGAACCACGCCTTGCCCGCCGCGACCGCCTCGGCGGTGTAGCGATCTTCCGCGCCGTCGCTCTCAAGCATGAAAATCTCAAAGGCCGCCATGCGCGGCGCGGAGAACTTGAGAGCGTTGCCACCGCGGGGCAGTGGGTCCGCCAAATCTGTGCGCGTCCAATCGAGAAGCGGCATGAAATTGTAGCAGATGGTCCTGATGCCCTCCGCCGCCAAATTGGCCATGGATTGACGGTAATTTGCCAAAAGCTGCGAAAGGTCACCATCGGCGCGCTTGATGCGCTCGTGCACCGGCAAGCTCTCAACAACCTCCCAATTTAGGCCAAGGCCGGAACTGTCGATCATCTGCTTGCGTGCCGCGACCGCCTCACGCGTCCAGACCTCGCTGTAGGGCACCTCATGCAGTGCCGTGACGATGCCGGTCGCGCCGGTTTGGGCAACCTCTTGGAGACTGATCGTGTCGAGCGGTCCGTACCAGCGCCAGCATTCCTTCATGATACAACCGCCGCGACACTTGCCGCTGCGCCCTTGTTCTTGAGATTGGAAAAAGCCGTGGTCACCGCTTCACGGAATTTCGCGTTGCCCGCAAGATCGGGCGGAAAAACCGCGTTGAGCGCTAAGAACGCGTCCACCGTCTGCACATCATCTTCACGGCGCGCAGCGATGTCTTTGAACACATCCGCCATCGGATCGCGCACATCAATCGCATGCCCACGCTCATCGACGCCCAGCACAAACCGAATCCACCCGGCAACCACAAGCGCTTGGCCTTCGATGGGACGACCGGCCGTCAAATTGTCGGCCATCGGAGCCAGGATGCGCTGCGGCAGCTTTTGCGATCCATCCATCGCGATCTGCGATAGCCGATGTTGGATTGCCGGATTGGTGTAACGCTCGCGCAGAGCGTCGGTATACTCACCCAGATCAACACCCGGCGGCGCATCAATTGTCGCAATGATCTCGTTGGCCCAGAGATGTTTGAGAAAGCCTCCAAACAACGCTGATGCCGCACACGCACTGACGGTTTCATACCCAGCCAGAAATCCGAGATAGGCCATCGCCGTATGCGTCCCGTTGAGGCAACGCAGTTTCATGGATTCAAACGGCCGAACATCATCGACCAACAGCGCACCCACCTCGTCCCAAGCAGGGCGCGCGCCATCGACGAAATCGTCTTCAACCACCCACTGCGAAAACGGCTCGGCCATCACTGGCGCAGCATCGTAAGCGCCGGTGGCGGTCTCAACAGATGCGATGTCATCGGAAGTCGCAGCAGGCACAATTCGGTCGACCATCGTACAAGGGAACCGACCGTTCTCCGCGATCCATGCCGCCAGATCAGGATCATTCTCCCCGGCAAGGTCAAGCACGACCCGGCGCGCGACATCGCCGTTTTCCGAGAGGTTGTCACAACTCAACACGGTGAATGGGGGCAGGCCCAGATCGTGCCTGCGTTTCAGCGCGGCGACCATGTAGCCCGGCGCGGTCAAAGGCGCTTCGGGCGATGCAATGTCGGCAATGACATCCGCATTGGTTAAATCCAGTTGCTGCGTTGCGGCGTCATAGCAATAGCCTTTTTCGGTGATAGTCAGGCTCACGATACGCGTCGTTGGCGCGGCCATGAGCGAAATCAGGGCCTCGGGATCATTGGGCGCGTAAAGAACATCGTTGAGCACCTCCAAAGTGCGATAAGCGGGGCCATCCGGCTTCATGGTGGCCAAGGTGTAGGCGAAACCCTGCGGCGCGAGGCGATCCATTTGAGCGCGACTGCGCAGGCTTGCTCCCACAATACCCCAATCGCCGCCAGCTAGCGCCATCGCGTCGGCGGTGTAGACGGCACCATGGGCTCGAAAAAATGCGCCGAGGCCAAGATGCACAATGCCCGCCATCGGACGTGCCGGTTCCTCGATATCCGCGCGCAATCGGTGAGAGCTTGCGACCACACTTGCCTCCCTGCCATGGTAGCACCGCCTGCTTAGCTTGAGCGCGCTGGCATTGAAAAGCCCTCCGACGAACTGGGGGTGTCCCGTCGCAACCCAAAGCTGATCAAAGTCCGCCTGCACACGCGAAAAGCCAATTATCGTCCGTTGCAGCCCTTTTGCAGGGCAATTGCGCAAAAAACCGGACTGCATGCGCATTCAAATGAGGCAGCGACAATGGGTGACCGGTGTCACCGGCCAACTTCACTTGACCGCCAAGGCCGGGGGTCATTTACTGATCCCTTCACGCTGACGTTTGACGATTTACGTCAGCCCACAATGGCCTTCTGTCACGGGAGTACCAAGTCCATGAAACATCTCCAAACCAAGTCCATCTCCAGCTTTGCC
Organism: Pseudomonadota bacterium; assembly: GCA_038525365.1. GTDB lineage: Bacteria > Pseudomonadota > Alphaproteobacteria > Rhizobiales > Rhizobiaceae > JBCBDX01. The sequence continues at coordinate 4,762 of JBCBHR010000140.1, forward strand.
GCCGCGCTTGCGGTATGCACTATGCTCGCAGGCGCCGCCGAAGCGCGTGTTCTCAACGTCCATAATGGCGGCGACATCTCATCGCTCGATCCGCACAAAGTGTCTGGCGATTGGGAAAACCGCGTCGTTGGCGATGTGTTTGAAGGGCTCGTCACAGAGGACATCAACGCGCAACCGATCCCCGGCATGGCCGAAAGCTGGGAGATTTCTGACGACGGTTTGGTATATACATTTAAGTTGCGCGAAGGCGCGGTCTGGTCCGACGGTGAACCGGTTAAGGCAAGCGACTTTGTGTTCGCGTTTCAGCGCCTCCTCGATCCGGCAACCGCCGCCGACTACGCCTACCTACAGTACACGGTGAAAAACGCAGAAGCGATCAACAAGGGCGATATTGCAGATTTCGGCGAGCTCGGTGTCGTTGCGATTGACGACAAGACAGTTGAGTTCACGCTCGACAAGCCGGCGCCATACTTCCTCTCAGCGCTGACGCACTACACGGCGTATCCAATTCCCGAGCACGCCATTGAGGAGCACGGCGATGATTGGGTGCGTGTGGAAAACATCGTGGTCAACGGCCCCTACAAGCCAACCGAATGGATACCGGGATCGCATGTTCTGACCGCCATCAATGACAGTTGGTATGACGCAGACAGCCTCGCCGTGGAGGGCGTAAAATTCTTCACGCTCGAAGATGAGTCCGCCGCGTTGAAGCGCTATCGTGCAGGTGAGTTCGATATTCTGACCGAGTTCCCAACCGACCAATATGGTTGGCTGCAGGACAACCGGCCCGGTGAAGCGCGCGTCGCGCCGTTTGCGGGGCTTTACTATTACTCGATCAACACATCCAAGGAGCCCTTCACAGATCCGAAAGTGCGCCAAGCGCTTTCCATGTCGATCAACCGTGAAGTGATTGGGCCAAGCATTTTGGGCACCGGCGAAATCCCGGCATATTCATGGGTGCCGCCCGGT
>JBCBHR010000141.1:0-5696 GCA_038525365.1 Pseudomonadota bacterium
CGTAAGCGACATTTGGCGGAAGCTGGACGGCCTTGATCTCGATGTCTTCGGCCATCAGCGCCACGCCATCGGTGCGCGCATCGTGAACCCGATCAATCCGCCCGATCATCAACGCGCGATCACCCACAACTGTTCCAAGCGTACCAACCGGCTTTCCATCAGCGGTGACGTCTGCGCCAGATGTGTGAAGCGCAGCCGATGCTTCGACGATCATCACCCGCCGCCGTGCGGTGCCGCGATGCTGCATACGGCTCACCACTTCCTGGCCGACATAACACCCTTTTCGAAAATCAACGCCACCGTTTGAATCAAAAGAAACATCGTGGGGAAACGCGTCGCCCAAGGCGTAGTCGGCGCCACTCTCCACAACGCCGTATTCAACCCGCTTGGAATGCCAGAGAGACAGGTCGGTTTCGGTGATTTCGGCGGTTTTTTCTGCCTGAAGCACATGGCGAAACACGCTGCCATCCCAAAACCGGTCGTCGTGCCATGTGTCTTTGCCGTCAAAGGCCGGTTGACCTGAATCAGGTTGAAAGCTCGTTGCCACAACATGCTGTTCCATAACGGAAAAATCAGCCTTTGATCTCAGCTTGTACATGGTCATCCGCTTGATGAAGGCCGCCGTCTCATCCGCGCGGATGTCAATCAAAAAACCGCCTTGCGGGGCCTTCAAGAGAAGGAAATCAAACAGGATTTTACCTTGCGGCGTGAGCAATGCGCCGGGCACGGCGGAGCCGAAGCCAAGTTGCTCGACTTCGCATGTCACCACGTTTTGCAACAGTTGTTCTGCATCCTCGCCGGTTACGGCGATGACGGTTCTGTCGGGGAGAAGCACGGTCGGCATGGCGCATCCGCTTGCATTGAGTTCGCCCGATACGTAAGCCGACGCGCAAGAGACCTCAAGCCGCCGGAACCGTTCATAGATGACACGTTTGACTTTGCGCCGCCCCGACGATTGGCATCTCCATCTGCGTGATGGCGCGATGCTCAAGGCCGTCCTGCCGCAAACGTCGGCGCATTTCGGCCGCGCGATCATCATGCCAAACCTCGTGCCGCCGGTGGTCACGACAAGCGATGCCAACGCCTATCGCGCGCGCATCAAGGCGGCTTTGCCGGACGATCACAGCTTCAATCCGCTCATGACGTTGTATCTCACCGAGGCGACCAACCCGGACGATGTGGGACAGGGCTTTACCTCTGGCGCAGTGACTGCGGTCAAACTCTATCCGGCTGGCGCGACGACCAATTCGGCAAGCGGTGTAAGGGACATCGAGAAGGTGTATCCAGTGCTGGAGCGCATGGCTGAGATCGGCATGACATTGTGTGTTCATGGCGAAGTGACCACCGCCGAGACAGACATTTTTGACCGCGAGGCGGTTTTCATTGAGAAGGTGCTTGATCCATTACGGCACCGCTTCCCGGAGCTTCGTATCGTGCTGGAGCACGTGACCACAAAGGACGGTGTGGATTACGTTCGCAGCCAAGACAAAAATCAAGGCGCGACGATCACCACGCACCATTTGATCATAAATCGCAACGCACTTTTGGTGGGCGGCATCCGCCCGCACTACTATTGCCTGCCAGTCGCCAAACGTGAGGTGCACCGTCTCGCGCTCGTTGAAGCAGCAACGTCGGGCGATCCTCGCTTTTTCCTCGGCACTGATTCAGCACCCCATGTAGACGCAGCAAAGGAAACCGGCTGCGGCTGCGCGGGCATTTTCACAGCCCCGATCACCATGGCCTGCCTGGCGCATGTCTTTGAAGGCGAGGGCGCCTTGGACAAGCTTGAGGCGTTTGCATCGCTGAATGGCCCAGCGTTCTACAAGCTTGCACCCAATGAAGAGCAGATCACGATGATCCGCCGCGACGCACCGTGGTCGCCGCAGCCGAAGATCGAAACGGGCGAGGGCACGGTGACCATGTTCGATCCGATGTTTGACCTGCACTGGGATGTAGATCGCTAGGCGACGACCTACGACCGCACCGTCTTTGCAAAGCCCCAGCCCAAACCGGCGGCGGCGAAAAGAAACGCAAACATCGCGATGCGTCCGGTGACCACGCTCTCCATCTGGGGGCGCTCCAGCCAGATTTCAGAGACATTCGGATCGCTCGGCAAATAGTAAGCCGCGATGCGATCTCCAGTCGACAGTGAGCGCCACCGCGCTTCCGGCACGCCACTTTTGCCGCGATAGACCTTGGCGTTCTGAGCGGCGAAATCGTAACGCACGATGTAGGTTGGAGCGTTCGATGAGCCCCCACCAAAACGACTTGATCGCTCAATCTTCTTTTCCCGGACAATTGCTAGCCCCTCGACCGCGCTTTGTTCAAGCGCAGTTGATGTTTGGCCGGAAGCGTTTGAGATCGCAAAAAAGATAATCCCGAATACACCAGCAAATGCCCCCAGAAAGCCGGGCCCTGTAAAAACTGCACGAAGAACCATTTTCAGCATTTGCCTGCTCCGTTGAACACTTTCGGGGACAAGTTAGCGTGAAGTCATTGATGTGCCGTTTATCGCCCAGCTGATTGAACAACGGGACTGAGACCCAAGTCTCGGGTTTCACCCATCACCGCCGACGTGTACGCGTTCCTCATGCGAACCCTGTCTACAAACCATGAAACGGCACCTTCGAGTGCGCCCCGCGAACCGTCCGTCGGCTTCGTCTATGCGTTGTCAGCCTTTGGCCTTTGGGGGCTGTTTCCGATCTATCTGAAGGCGGTGGCGCACATCCCGGTTTGGGAAGTGGTTGCGCATCGTGTGGTTTGGTCTGTGCCAGCGGGGCTGATCATCCTGCTGATCATTGGCAAGTTGAGCGTTCTGCGCGCCGCGCTCAGCCAGCCAAAGCTGTTGGCAGGGGCCACACTCACAGCAGCGCTCATCTCGGTCAATTGGGGCACCTATGTTTACGCTGTCTCCTCCAACCAAGCCGTCGATGGCGCGTTGGGGTATTATATCAATCCGCTGGTCAACGTCGTGCTCGGAGCACTGTTGCTTGGTGAGCGGTTGAACCGTTTGCAGGCTTTGGCCATTACGCTAGCAGTCATTGCGGTCACCATCTTGACCATCCGCGCCGGAGGATTGCCGTGGATATCGCTCACGCTGGCATTTTCGTTCGGTCTCTATGGCTACTTCCGCAAAACCATGAGCCTCGGTGCCGCGGAAGGCTTCACCCTGGAAGTCATCATCCTGGCCATCATCGCATTGCCTGTCGTTGCTTGGCTCATCGCCACGGGGCAGGGTCACTTCGGCCAAACCGGGTGGAGCGACATTGCGCTGCTGCTTGCTGCGGGCCCCGTCACGTCGATCCCATTGATCCTCTACGCCAATGGCGCGCGTCTCTTGCGCTACACGACGATTGGCGTGATGCAGTATCTGGCGCCGACGATGATCTTCCTCATCGCGGTTTTCGTGTTCGACGAACCGTTTGGCATCTGGCAGCTGATCGCGTTTTGCTTCATCTGGGCAGCGCTGGCGCTCTACACCGTCAGCCTGTTCCAGAACCGGCGGGCGTAAGCCGACATCTACATGCGCTCGATCACCGCTGCGTTGCCGCCTTCATTGGTGACGGTGGCCGATGCGGCTGCCAGCGTCGGTACAATCTCTTCCACATCATTGACCACCAATGGCCGAACCCTGTGGCCAGTGTGGATGAAGTCTGACCGTCGCATGTGATCCAGCAGATCCGTCAGCGGGTTCCAGAACCCATGAAAATTCGCCAGCACAATTGGCTTGTCGTGCCGACCGAGCTGCGCCCAGGTCATGATTTCCACGACCTCTTCCAAGGTGCCGATGCCGCCGGGCAGAGTGACGAACGCGTCCGCCTCTTCAAACATGCGGTGTTTGCGTTCGTGCATGTCTTGGGTGACGACCAACTCCGTAAGCCGCCCAAGCGCTGCTTCGGTCGCTTCCTTTGACATCAAAAACTCAGGGATAATCCCTGTCACCGTGCCACCCCGATCCATGACGCCTTGCGCCACCGCGCCCATCAGGCCCTTCGTGCCGCCGCCATAGACCAGACGCACGCCAGCCGCTGCAATGGTCTCGCCAAGCCGGTAGGCCTGTGAGGTAAAAGCGGGATGGTTGCCGGGCGATGAACCGCAATAAACGCAAATTGAATTCAGATGTGACATGCACCGCAGTAGAACGCCCTTTGTTTGACACCGTCAACCGTGTGGCGCATTTGCGCGTTGCGCCAAGACTTCCTAGATTGCGGCGGAATCAAAGGCGGACTGCACATGCATGATGGCACAAAGGGCGTGATCGGATTTGTCGGCACCATCGGTGCGACGCTGTTGGTCGCGTCGGGTCAGTTGGGCGATGTGAATGCCTATCTTCAGGACTTGAAGGGCACGCCGACACAAGAGCCGGTGGCTGTGGCTTTGGAGACAACCGAAAACCCCGCGGGCGAGGCATTGGAACAAGCTGACGCGACAACGCTCGAAAGCACATCTGCTGCTGCTGAGACAACTGCGGAAGTTGCTGCACTGCCACCTGAGCCCACCGTTGGCGACGAGCCGACCGCGACCGAAGCAGACACCGAACCAAGTGTCGAGGCACCTGCCGAGCCAGGGGCCGGACCTGCCGATGCGCTGGTGGAGATCATCATCCCCTCATTCGACATTTTGCGGGTGGAGCCGGATGGCTCCACATTGATCGCAGGGCAAGCTGCGCCCGATAGCGCGGTCGAAATCGTCTCCGGCGCGACCGTTGTTGCGGAAACAGCGGCCAATGCGGCGGGCGAGTTTGTTGCTTTGCTTGAACAGCCGCTCGCCGAAGGTGACCACAGCCTCGTGATCCGCGCGACCGAAGATGAGGGGCGCTCAAGCACCTCGAAGCAGACAGCAATCGTTGCAATTCCTGAAGACGACACACAAGGCGTGCTTGCGCTTGTCGAGACACCCGGCGAACCGTCGCGCCTGATCTCCACGCCGCAACCCGGCGCGCCACAGCTCGTGCCCGTTGCTCCGCAGACGCAGGCTGTCGCAGTCGCCGAGGCCCCGCCGCAGACCGAAGAGCCGGAGCCGACACCGGAGATTGCAGCAAACAGCAATGATGATGACGGTGACACGGCATCTCCAATCGCGCCCGGCATTCTTGCCTTGGGTGAGGGCACTCCGCTGATCGCGCAGGACCCGATCGATGACGATCCCGAGCAATTGGTGCAAAGCGAGCAAGAACCAGCGGAAACTGCCGAGCCGGTAGAGACCGCCGCTGTGGAAGCCGCGCCTGAACCTGAAGTGGCCGAGACGACGAAGGCCCCCGAACCATCAAGCGTGAATGTGGCCATCGAGGCGGTTGAGATCGATGGTGACAAAGTATTCGTCGCTGGCAGCGCGGAGCCGGGTGCGCGCCTTCGCGTCTATGCCAATGAGATACTGCTTGGTGATACGGTCGCCAGCGCGGGTGGCCGCTTTCTGGTCGAAGTGACCCGCGACCTTCCGGTGGGTGACTACATCATCCGCGCCGATGTGCTCGATCCCCGCAACGCTGAGGTTGTGCGCCGCGTTGCTGTGCCCTTTGCGCGCACGGCCGCCGAACGGCTGGCCGCCGTCGCTGTCGCCCCTTCCGTCACTCTGCCGAACGAGGCGCCAGCCATTGACACGGACACCGACACCGCGCTGGCGCCTGTGACACCTGCGCCAGATGCCGCTGAAACGGAAACAGCGCCTGTGCAGCCATCAGCGACCCGAGACATCGA
>JBCBHR010000142.1:0-5628 GCA_038525365.1 Pseudomonadota bacterium
CCACCCTGCTCAACCGCACCCCCGGTTTCCAATGCGTCTGCACGTGCGAAACCGTGGCCGAGGCATTGAAGAAAATTCCGAAGGCGGAGCCGGACGTGGTGTTGATGGACATCCAGCTGCCGGAAGTGTCCGGCTTGGAAGTGACCAAATGGCTCAAAGCCGATGATGAGCTGCATCCAATCCCGGTTATCGCGGTCACTGCGTTTGCGATGAAGGGCGATGAGGAGCGGATCCGTCAGGGTGGGTGTGAGGGCTATATCTCTAAACCCATCTCCGTTCCTAATTTTATCGAAACCATTAAATCCTATCTTGGCGACCTGTGACGGGCGCATACGCACCCGCTTTCGGAGCAGGGCCATATGACCGCAAGAATTCTTGTCGTTGACGACGTCAAGGTGAACATCGACCTCCTGACCGCGCGCTTGGAGCGCGAATATTATGAGGTCTGTGCGGCGATGAACGGCAATGACGCGTTGACGATCCTCGACAATGAACCTGTCGACATCGTGCTCCTTGATATCATGATGCCCGGCATTGACGGCTTTGAAGTCTGCAAGCGCATCAAGGGAAATCCGGCATTGGCGCATATTCCGGTGATCATGGTCACAGCCCTCGACCAGATGGCTGACCGTGTGCGCGGGCTCGAAGCCGGTGCCGATGATTTCCTCACCAAGCCAGTCAACGAGATGCAATTGCTTGCGCGGGTCAAAAGCCTTGTTCGGCTCAAACTGCTGACCGACGAATTGCGTCTTCGCGCCAACACCACGCGTGACATCGCGCTGCGCGAACTGTTGGGCGAAAAGGGGGAGGCGGAGCGCGCGTCAGCCGACATCCTGCTCATCGATGAACGCGGAACGGCCGGTGATCGCTATGCCAACATCTTGCGCGGCCATGCGAATGTGACGCACATGACAAATGCGCAGGAGGGGCTGCAGTCGCTCGTGCAGGCAAACCATGATTGCGTGATCCTTGCCGCGGAACTATCGGATTTTGATCCCCTGCGCTTCATCTCGCAATTGCGCTCCAACAGTGCGACGCGATATTTGCCGCTGATCCTGACCGTTGAAGCGGAAAACGATGAGCTCGTTTCTCGCGCGCTTGAGCTTGGTGCCAATGACTACATTATCCGGCCTGTCGATCCGAACGAGTTTTTGGCTCGGCTGAAGACGCAAGTCCGGCGCAAGCACTATCATGACGGCCTGCGCGCCAATGTGGCCGAATCGATTGAGTTGGCAGTCACCGATGGGCTTACGGGCCTGCACAACCGGCGCTATCTTGATACGCATCTGGTGACATTGGTCGAGCGCGCGCATAAGCGCGACCGCGCATTGTCGCTTCTGATCACGGACATCGACCACTTCAAGACGGTCAATGACACCTACGGGCACGACGCGGGTGACGACGTCCTTCGTGAGTTTGCAAGACGCTTGCGCGCCAGCGTACGGGGCATGGATTTGGCTTGTCGCTATGGTGGCGAAGAGTTCGTCATCGTCATGCCGGACACGCCTGCACCGCTGGCCCAAGAGGTCGCGGAACGTCTGTGTGAAGGTGTGGCGTCGCAACCATTCAAGGTTGGCGACGGGCAGGAGTTGGAACTCACAACGAGCATTGGCGTTGCGACATTGGCCGAAGACGATCGTGCCGACCCGGCGGCTCTCATGCGCAAGGCGGATCAGGCGCTTTATGCCGCCAAGGACGGTGGTCGCAATCAGGTGATCGCGGACGCCGCCTGATCGCCCAATGAAAAAAGCCGCTGGCGGAACCAACGGCTTTCTCACATCACTTCGAAAACGAGATCTTACTTGATCTTTGTTTCCTTGAACTCCACGTGCTTGCGCACAACCGGATCGTATTTCTTTTTGACCATTTTCTCGGTCATGGTGCGGCTGTTTTTCTTCGCAGTGTAGAAATAGCCGGTGTCTGCAGTGGACTGCAGCTTGATTTTGATTGTTGTTGCCTTGGCCATGGCGCTCACTCAGCTGAAAAAATGAAAAGGCCCGGAACTGCCCACGCCTGCGTGACACGCTGAATACGGATTGGCGCGGGGAAGTCAAGCGTCAGGCGGGTTCAATGACCGCCCGTCCATGCCGAAACCGGTGGCAGGGTACCTTGTCCGGCGTCGGGCCAGTCAATTGCGGATCAAACGTGAGCCGCGCCATGGCCTCGCGCAGGACCTCGCCTGTGATCCTGTGAATGGGTGCGTTCTCGAGATCGCGCATGGCATGCCATCCAATCGGATCGAGCTCATCATCCTGCGGTTGGATTGCTTCAGGGGCCCCAAAGCTTGCATCCACCACGCAGGCAAGGAAGCGCGTGTCATAACGGCGGATATGGCCAGGCGGGGTGATCGCACGCGCAAGATAGCGGATGCGCATGTCATCGGGGAGCATAAGTCCCGTCTCTTCGGTCAATTCGCGTGCGCCGCAGGCGTCAAGCCGATGCGCCAAGGGGCCGATGCGTTGCGCGCAGTCAGGGTGCAGGCGAGTGCCACTCCTGTCTAGCCGCTCCAGACGCCCACCGGGGAAGACGAGATACCCCGGCATGAAAGCGAGCGATTTTGCTCGTTGGCCCATGAGGAAGTGCGGGACGCCATCGACATGTTTGATGATGACAACACTTGCCGCCGGTTTGGGGCGGATCGTCGGGTGCCACGTTGCTTGGTGAGCCGCATCGAAGTCGGCCGCCTTGGCTTCAGCCATGGCCGTCGCGCGATGGGTGGTCGGGATCGAATGTGTCTTCGGCGCCGCCAAAGCCATGCATTCGATTGGCCCATTGCAGGCCGATGACGGCGCCCTTGATGGGGCGCATCAGCGCAAAGACCATCACCAGAGTGATTGGCATCCAGATGGCCATATGCACCCAGGGTGACCAGTCAAACCAGTTCATGCCGAGGATCAAAAATCCAACGATCACATGGCCGGTGATGAAGATGTTGAGATAGGGCGGCAGATCATCGGCACGGTGGTGGGCGATGTGTTCGCCGCAGACGCTGCAATCGTCGATGGTTTTGACGAAGCCATCATAGACATGGCCTTCACCGCATGACGGGCAGCGCCCGCGCCATCCGCGCCACATGGCTCGCCACAGCGGGCGCTTTGGTTCGGCTTCCTCGCCAAAAATCTGGATGTCGGCCATGGATTATTGCTAGCGCCTCTTTCGGGTTCGGCCGCCGCCCTTTCGCGAAAATGCGCGACCGCCAGTCTTCAATCCCCGTTTGGCCTTGTGGCGCGACTTTGTCGATATGCCAAGATCGCGCGGTTCCGACAGCATTTCAAAGCGCATCGACCCGGCGAGCACCTGAACCTCGGAGATTTTCACCGTCACCGGATCGCCTAGTCGGTAGCCATCGCCGGAGTATTCGCCGACCATGGCGTGCAAGCCTTCATCATGGCGGAAATACTCGTCACCCAAAGTCGCCGCCGGAATGAAGCCATCAGCACCGAATTGCGGCAGCGTGACAAAAAGGCCGCCGCCGGACATGCCCGTCACGCGCCCCTCAAATTCATCACCCACACGGCCATGTAGGTGTTCTGCGATCAACCGGTCGACCGTGTCACGCTCTGCGTTGACCGCACGGCGTTCTGAGGTGGAGATCAATCCAGCGATTTCGCGCAGTTCATCAAGGCCCATGTCCGGCAACTCATCGCCGCCGTCACCAAGGTTGAGCGCTTTGATCAACGCCCGATGCACAATCAGGTCCGCATAACGACGGATGGGCGACGTAAAATGCGCATAGCGCTGCAGGTTGAGCCCAAAATGCCCGTAATTGTCGGGCGCATATTCGGCTTGGCTTTGTGAGCGCAAGACGACAGCGTTCACCAGCGGTGCGTGGTCGGTATCTTTGACGCGCTCAAGGATTGCGTTGAACGCTGAGGGCCGCAATTGCGCCCCGCGCGCCAAAGGAATGTCGAGCGTGCCCAGGAACTCGCGCAGCGCCTCCTGCTTGGCAAGCGCTGGCGTGTCATGCACGCGGTAGACGAGCAGTTGTCGCGCCTTCTCCAACGTCTCGGCTGCCGCGACATTGGCTTGGATCATCATCTCTTCGATGAGCTTGTGGGCGTCTAGGCGTGGCGGCACCACAACCTTGTCCACCGTGCCATCGTCATTGAGCAGAATTTTTCGTTCCGGAAGGTCGAGTTCGAGCGGTTGACGGTTTTCGCGGCCCTTTAACATGCAGCGATAAGCGGCCCATAACGGCTTCAGGACAGTGTCGAGGATTGGTTCAGCCGCACCATCCGGCGCGCCGTCGATTGCTGCCTGCGCCTGCTCATAAGCGAGCTTGGCATGGCTGCGCATGAGGACGCGGTGGAAGGTGTGCCGTTTTTTGTGGCCGCCAGCGTCAAACACCATGCGCACCGCCATGGCTGGCCGATCTTCGTTTTCACGCAGCGAGCACAGATCGTTGGATATCCGCTCCGGCAGCATGGGCACCACGCGGTCGGGGAAGTAGACCGAATTGCCGCGCTTGAGCGCTTCGCGGTCCATGTCGCCGCCGGGTCGCACGTAATGGGAGACGTCGGCAATCGCGACGGTGACAACATAGCCACCGGGATTGCCTGGATCGTCATCGGCTTGGGCAAAAACCGCATCGTCATGGTCTTTGGCGGTAGCGGGGTCGATAGTGATCAGGGGAACGTCACGCCAATCTTCACGCTTACCACTGGCTTTCGTGATTGCGCCCTGCGCCTGCGCGTCGGCCATCACTGCGTCCGGGAACACATGTGGAATGCCATGGGCATGGATCGCGATCATCGAAACCGCCTTTTCCGACGACAGGGAGCCGATCACATGCTCGACCTGCGCCTGCGCCAATCCATAGCGACCGCGTTTGACGACGCTTATTTCCACGAGGTCACCGGCCTTTGCACCGGCCAAGGCGTCGGCGGCGACCGTCAGCTCATCCTGTTTGCGCTCGGTCGGCTCAATGCGGTAGCCGTCCCGCGCCTTGCGCACGACGCCGAGAATGGCTTGTTTGCGCTTTTCCAGCCGCTTGATGACTTTGCCCTGATAGCGCCCGTCTTCGCCTGGTGCGCCGATGCGGGTCAGCACACGGTCACCCACACCCGGGATCACAATTTTGGCCGAAGGCTTGCGCGGGACGGCAATTGACACGACTGGAGTTGGCCCGTCTTCGCGCTCATCCCACTCGACAGGCCGCGCAATCAGGCCGCCATCGCCGTCGCGCCCCGTGATCGCCAACACTGTAACAGGGGGCAGGGCGCCGGGTTCCGCAAACCGCTTGCCACGGCGCTGGAACACACCTTCTTCTTCCAATTCCCGGAGAAACATTTTGAGGGCGACGCGGTCATCGCCCTTCAGATTGAAAGCCTTGGCAATGTCGCGCTTGGTGGCCCGCTGTGGGTTTTCGCGGATGAACGCCATGACGGCCTCCCGCGAGGGGAGGCCACGCGGCTTGGCCGATCTAGCCATTGGCGTCGGCTTTTTTCGCTGTCTTCTTCTTGGCAGGCGCTTTTTTGGCGGTGGTCTTCTCGGCAGCTGTCTTCTTCGCAGGCGCTTTCTTCTTGGTGCCAGCGACTTTTTTCCCAGCCTTTTCAGCGCGTTCGGCGATTAACCTCACAGCCGTTGCCACGTCAACTGACATGGGATCGGTGCCTTTGGGGACCGTTG
>JBCBHR010000143.1:0-5619 GCA_038525365.1 Pseudomonadota bacterium
GGTGTCCACGCGTTTCACATTCTTGCTCGTCAACATGCTGTGGCTCACCTTCGCGGTCGCAGCAACGCTTCCATTCTACTTCTCAGAGCTGGAAATCAGCCTCGCAGACGCCTTCTTCGAAGCAGTCTCCGGCGCCACCGCATCAGGGTCCACAGTGCTATCCGGCCTCGACATCATGCCGCCCGGCATCTTGCTGTGGCGCTCTATGTTGCAGTGGATCGGTGGGTTGGGTGTGATTGTGCTGGGACTGTTCATCCTGCCATTCCTTCGCATCGGCGGATCAAGCTTTTTCAAGATCGAATCATCGGACCGCTATGACCGTCCGTTTGCGCGCTTTTCGACCTATGCCACCTCCGTTGTCGGCATTTACTCCGCGCTGACGATCCTCTGCGCAACGCTATACGCGTGGGCAGGTATGAGTGGCTTTGACGCCATCAACCATGCAATGACCACCATGGCATCGGGCGGCTTTTCCACGCACGACCGTTCGATGGGCTTTTTCAACAACCCATGGATCCACTGGATCGCCATTGTCTTCATGCTGATCGCCGCACTCCCCTTTACGGCCCTGATCGTGCTGGCGCTCCGTTCTCGCTTCGACACGTTCAAGGACAATCAGGTCGCCATCATGCTTGGTTACACGGGTGGCTTGGCCTTGTTGCTGGTTGTCCAACTCGACGTGTCCGGCACCATTCCGTTCAACGAATCGATCACCAAAGCGGTGTTCTCTGTCGTCTCCATCGTCACGACCACGGGCTACGCGGTCGACGACTATATGCTGTGGGGATCGCCATTCACCATCGCGCTGATCCTGCTGGCCACCTCACTTGGTGGATGTGCCGGTTCCACAACCGGCGGCATCAAGGCGGCGCGCTGGATTGTGCTCTTCGGCATCATCAAGCGCAGCCTTGAAAACTTCATCTACCCCCACGCCATACGCACCGTTCGCTCGGGCTCAATGTCTGTCTCCGAGCAAGTCCAGTACGTGACGCTGATGTATTTCGGCTGCTTCTTTGCGCTTTGGGGCATTGGCACCGTGCTCATCGCCATGACCGGCGCCGATTTCATCACCTCGGTATCAGGTTCATTGACCGCACTTTCCAATGTCGGCCCCGGCCTCGGCCCACAGATTGGCCCCGCTGGGAATTTCGGCGGCCTCGCCGAAAGCGCCAAATGGATCCTCAGTTTCGGCATGCTGCTTGGGCGACTGGAATTGTTCACGGTGCTCGTGCTTCTCAGCCCGGCCTTTTGGCGCGATTGAGCACTCTGGCATGACGTGGTATGACTTGTGCACACCGAGGAGGTCGCAATGTCCACCATCCAAAAGCGCACATTTTCCATCACCGAAAAGCAATCCGCGTTCATCGACAAACTCGTCGAACGCGGCGACTACGCGTCCGCCAGCGAAGTCATCCGCGAGGGCATAAGGGCTGTCCAGGAACGCGATGCCGAGTTGGATGCATGGCTGCGAGGGCCGGTGATGGAAGCCGCGCGAAAACTCGATGAAAACCCTGAAAGCGGCATTCCAATTGATGAGGTTTTTGCGCGATTGCGCATGGAACAGGCCGAGGATATCGAGCGATCAAAGCGCCAGAATGCAGCTGAATGAAGCCCCATAAAATCATCTTTCAGGCGGCAGCTGTCGACGACCTCAGCGATTTGCGTCGGCAAACTTTCATCAACGTCGGACCGATTGCGGCAGAGGCTTTCATCAATCGGCTGGTCGCATTTTGCAACGCCTTCGACATCGCCCCAAATCGGGGAACACTGCAAACCGATATCCAACACGATCTCCGCGTCGTCGGCTTCGAACGCTCAATCACCGTGGCCTTTCGCGTAAAAGATGACCGCGTTGAGTTCCTGCGGTTCTTTGCGAAGGGCACAAATTGGGCAGAGGAATTCAACGACGACGACCAAGGTTAAGCCGCGTCAGTCACACACAATCGGGACACGCGCCTCCGCATTGCGAGCAAAACTCGCATTTCGACGCTCACCACGAAATGTGACCACGACGCCCGCGCCCTCAATTTCCGACCCGGAAACCGTGATTTCGCGCGTACCAACCGTATCGTCCACATCCACGGTAAAAGCCACACGGTCGCCCGGCCCCAGTGACCGCAGCGCCAGATCAACACGATTGTCGCCATCGCGAACACGCGGTAACGCGCTCAGCAAATCAGCGCCAGACACCAACTCAAAAGGCTGAAAAACCTCGACCCCAGCACCGCTTGCTGTGACGTCAAAGATCAGGCCAGACGCAGACCCTGACAGGTCAATCGTCACGACGGCATCCGCTAGCAAACAATTGCCCACATTTTCCACGGTGAACCGATCTTTCGGCGCACCTTCATCAAACCGTACCAGAATATCGGCATGCGCCGCGCCAACCAAGACCAACATGGCCGTGAGGAGCGCTGTGACGAGAACTTTCATCGGTGTGTCCGTCGTGGACCACAACACATGGCGCAACGGTGATCGACTTCAAACAAACACATCCACCTTTTCAAACGTCCGCACATCAACCAACCCGACATCGGAAATTCGAAGTTCGGGGATCACCACGAGCGCCAGCAATGAGTGCTGCATGTAAGCGTTATTGAGGCTGCAACCCATCTCGCGCATCGCTGTGTTCAGTGTGTCCGCTTTCGCGGCCACCACCTCCGCGCGCTCGTCACTCATCAGTCCGGCGATCGGCATTTCAACGAGCGCCAATTCCTTGCCCTGCGAAATTATCACCGCCCCACCGCCGATCTCGCCAAGCCTGTTTGCCGCATGCGCCATGTCAGCATGGTTTGTGCCGACAACGATCATGTGGTGGCTGTCATGGGCGACGGTTGACGCCATCGCGCAGTCCTCGGTGTAGCCAAAGCCGGAGACAAATGCGTTTGTCACGCCGCCGGTTCCGCGATGTCGCTCCACCAATGCGATCTGGCAGACATCATTGCGCCGGTCCATCTGCACAACACCGTCGGCAACGGCAAGCTCCGCCTCCAGCGCCCGGGTCGGCGCTTGGTTTTCCACGACACCAATCACCCGCGCGGTGACTGACGCGGCAGCCTCGGGGGCAGGCACAAGGAAGTCTTCTGCCATCAACACTTTGCCAAGCTTCACGGTCTGCTTCGCGCTCTCCGGATAGTCATAGGCCGGGATGTCGGTCGCAAGCCTGCCCGCTTCCGCCAGCTTGGTGCCGCGCGCGTAGACGGCATCAATGGTCAGCGAGGCCAAGTCTGATACGACCAGGAAATCCGCCCGTCGCCCAGGTGTGATCGAGCCAAGCTCACGCTCCAACCGGAAATGCTGCGCAGTGTTGATCGTCGCCATCTGGATCGCGGTCACGGGCTTTAGACCCTGCGCTATGGCATGGCGCACGACACGATCCATATGCCCGTCATTGACCAGCGTGCCGGAATGGCAATCATCGGTGCACAAGATGAAGTTTCGCGGATCAAGCCCCTGTTCTGTCACCGCTTTTATCTGCTCGGCCACATCGTACCACGCAGAGCCCAGCCGCAGCATGGCCTTCATGCCCTGCCGCACGCGGGCAATGGCGTCTTCGACGCGTGTGCCTTCATGATCATCCTCCGGCCCGCCCGCTACATAGCCGTGAAATGGCATTCCGAGGTCTGGCGACGCATAATGCCCGCCCACGGTCTTGCCCGCTTTGACGGTCGCGGAAATCGCGCCGGTCATCGTCTGATCGTTTGCCGCGACGCCCGGAAAGTTCATCACTTCGCCAAGCCCGATAATGTTGGGCCACGCCATCGCCTCCGCGATCTCCTGCGGCCCAACTGAGGCGCCCGCATGCTCCAAGCCGGGCGCGGACGGCACGCAGGATGGCATCTGCACGAAGACATTCGTTGGCATGGCCATCGCCTCGTCGTGCATCAGCCGCACGCCTTCAAGGCCGAGCACATTGGCGATTTCGTGCGGATCAATAAACATAGACGTTGTGCCGTGGGGAATGACTGCACGGCAAAATTCCGTCACCGTCACCATGCCGCTTTCCACATGCATATGCGCATCGCACAGGCCCGGCACGAGATAGCGCCGCTCTGCATCGACGACCTTGGTGCCTTCGCCGATGCAGTGCGAAGCGTCCGGCCCGCAATAGGCAAACCGTCCGTCGATGATGGCGATATCGGTTGCAGGGATGATTTCGCCGGAATGCACATTCACCCAGCGCCCATTGCGCACCACAAGATCAGCTGGCTTGCGACCCATCGCAACATTGACGAGATCGGTCGCACAGTCTGTCCAGGGTTTGACGGGCGTGTTCATGGCAAAAGTCCTCGTTTGCAAGACAGTGCCACGGCTTGCCCCAAAGACAAGACGCTTCCGGCACATGCGGCCCGAAACCCTGCAAGGGCGCCGTAGACGTTTAGTAGGCAACGATCTGCCGCCACTGAAAGCCATGGCAGAGAAATCGCTCATTTCGCGTTGCGAATTGAACCTGGTGCCCCCTGCCGGGCTCGAACCGGCACGGCCAAAAAGCCGAGGGATTTTAAGTCCCTTGCGTCTACCAGTTCCGCCAAGGGGGCGCCGGTTGATGCGGCGTAGCGAAGGGTCAGCGCACTGGCAAGGGTTGCGACATGGCGCACAGTCCAATTTTGCCCGCACGCCCTCGCCTTCCGCCACAATTGGTGCCATGACCACGCGCGGATGACGAAGAGCGATGTGACGACCATGCAAGACCAAAGCGACCCGGAAAACGCCATTGTCACAGCGGCGATGATCGTGATTGGCGACGAAATTTTGTCAGGCCGTACACGCGACTCAAATGCCAATCATCTCGCAAATGTCATGACAGCCATTGGCATCGATTTGCGTGAGGTGCGTTTTGTTGCCGATGACAGCGAGGCCATTGTCGAGGCCGTAAACACACTGCGCGCCCGCAACACATATGTCTTCACGTCCGGTGGCATCGGTCCCACCCATGATGACATCACCGCAGACGCCGTCGGCGCCGCATTTGGCCTGCCGGTTGAAAAAGACGATCGGGCAATGCGCGCCATGGAAGCCCACTACAAGGGACGCGGCCAAGACTTCACCGAAGCGCGCCAGCGCATGGCGCGAATGCCGGAGGGAGCGGGTCTGATCGACAATCCGATCTCGAAAGCGCCGGGCTTTGTCATAGGCAACGTCCACGTCATGGCAGGCGTGCCCGCGATTTTCGAAGCCATGTTGGACAATGTCGTTCCAACGCTGCGCACCGGGCGCAAACTGCTGTCGACATCGGTCCATTGCCCATTTGGCGAGGGCACAATCGGCGCGCCGTTGGCTGAGATCCAGACCAATCACCCCAATGCGATCATCGGATCCTACCCCGCATTTGAGGAAGGCGCCTTTTGGACGGAGATCGTCATCCGCTCGGGCGACGAAGACGCGTTGCGCGCCGCCGCTGCCGATGTCGAATTGCTTGTGGACCGCCTCAAAGAAGAAGCCCGGGAGCCCAGTTAAGCGCGTCTAGTCTTTGAAAATACGCGGCCCCAATTCGACGAAGTCGTATCCACCATCGCGGCCGCCGATATGTTTGGCCAAAAACTGCTCCACACGACGCCAGTAAACGACCTCACTTTGCCAACGGTGCCAACCGTGGCCCTCATCCTCGAAAATCAAAAC
>JBCBHR010000144.1:0-5617 GCA_038525365.1 Pseudomonadota bacterium
GCGATGACCTCGCCGCGCAGATTGCCCGGCACAAACGTGTCCATCTGCCATGTCTCCACGTCGCACCAACGGCGCTTGTAGGGCTCATCGCCAATCCCGAAGGAAAACTCGGCAAAGCCCGCGTCGCAATAGTGTTCGATGGTTTTGTAAAAGAGGAGATCGCCGAGGCTCACATCCGAGTAGGCCATGTCAAACGTGCCGAATTCGACGGTGATGCGGTCCCCATGGGCGGTGCAACCAATCAATGCGATTGGAGCGTCGTCGAGCATGAGGGCGTGCAAAACATATCGGGTTTTGGCGGTCTTCGCCTGTTCGGTCGGATCAAACAAGGCGCGGAAAAAGGCCTGGGTTGGTGCATCACCAAACACGTTAAAGATGCCTGCTTGTGTGAAATGTTCTGCTTTGAGCGCGAAAAACTTGTCCATGATTGCGCTGGATGTGGCGCTGTCGTTAGCAGTGATGAATTCGATTGTGCCGCGTTCTTCCAACTTGCGCGTGCTTGACCGCATCTTCTTGCGAAGCCGCTTGCCATTGCGCGCTGAAAGGACGGCGTCGAACCCGTCGGCGACCTCAAGTGACAAGGCCACATTGGGACTGCGTGTGCTGCGCACGTTGATGAATGGATTGGCGATGCCAGCAATTTCGGGCAATTGACGCTCAAGCACCAGCGAGCATGGATCAGATGAAAAACGGCGCATCAGGTGGCGCAGCGCTTTGGGATCGAGTTCACCGAGTGCCGCAATATCTTGAAGCTTTCCGATGGGAAAATTGCCGTTGGCGTGGCGCCCGCCGAGATAACGGGCGGTGCAGTCATCCAGCATTTCCAGCGGCAAGATGACTGGGCCAGCCTTTGCGCCAGACGTCGGCGTCAGCATGAGGAAGAGCGGCCTGTCCGTCACCGCTTTAAGCCAGTGCTTGAGGAATGGTGGTGCCTGATAGCCTGAATGCACCGCCTCGGGCGACAAGCTATCGAGCAATGCATGGGCGTCGGCGCTATCCGTCACGATATCGAAGGAGAACGGTGTTCGGGGCTCGGCGGCACGGTTTGCTGCCGCATCGAATTGCACATCTGTGTCGTTTGCGAGGTCAACCATGTCTCAACCCTTTCGCCGTAACCGTAGCGCGGTGAGGTTTCCTTATGGTTGCAATGCCACCTTGTGGGCGACTTTTGGAGCCGCATCTCTCGGCTGTTGGGTGGCATGCTTAACAAAACGCTAATGCGAAAAACGTTCATGGTGGGAGCCCGTGCGACCGGGCTCACATCATTGTCACGTGCATTGATCGGCGGACTGGGCGGCATCTTAATGCTGCACCGTGTGAGCAAATCCATCAACCCAGCTGGCATTAATGACTTCCTTTGCATCGATCCGGTTTTCCTCGACCGGTTGATTGATACGCTCAAGCGCGAAGGTTTTCGGTTTGTCAGCATGGACGAGGCCGTCGACCGGATTGCGCGCAGCCACCGCGATGAGCGGTTCCTGGCGCTGACGCTCGATGATGGGTACCGGGACAATTTGACTGCGGCGGCGCCGATTTTTCGCGCCCACGAGACGCCGTATACGATTTTCGTAACGCCGGGCTTTGTCGAGGGAACAGCCCATGTCTGGTGGGATGTTTTGGCGGCGGTGATCGCGAAACAGGATCGGATCGCTTTTGACAGCCCGCAAGGCCGCACGGCGATCGATTGCGCAACGCGGCGCGACAAGCACGCCGTCTACAACACGCTAATCGACTACCTAACCAATGATCTTGTTGAGGAAACACAGCGGCGCTTTGTGTGTGATTTGGCCGATGCCTATTCGGTCGACTGCGTCGGTTTCACCAAGGATGCGATCATGGATTGGGAGGAGTTGCGCTCACTGCGTGACGATCCATTGTGTACCATCGGCGCGCATACCATCAATCATTTCCACCTCGCGCGGTTGCCTGAGCACGAGGCCATGTTCGAAATGGAGCAAAGCGCCAAGGTCCTGCAAATTGAGTTGGGCAGCCGTCCTGCATTTTTCGCGTATCCCTATGGCGGGCCGAATGCGGCTGGAAAACGCGAAGTCGTTCTGGCGCGCGCGTGCGGGTTCAAAGCGGCCGTAACCACCCGGCACGGCCTCATTCGTTCCAGCCACGCCGAGCATCTGCACGCGCTTCCGCGCATTTCGGTCAATGGCAATTATCAGCGCGCACATTACGTACGCACACTGCTCAGCGGTGTGACGGTGCCAGTGTCCAATCTTGGACGTTTGACCGTGACGATCTGACGGCGTCAGAATTGCTCTTCATCTTCTGGCGGACGCACCATCCATTTGACGATGAACATGCCGGGCACGACCCACAAAATGCCGGAGAGCCCGAAGAAGGCCAGATGGATGTACCATGGGCTTTCGGCCAGCCGGTATGTGGCAATCGTTATTGCGATGAGCGAGTAGACGACCACCAGCAAGACAAGTGCGACCATGCCGATGAAGGATTTGAGCGACGGGTGCATGCGATACCTCTTTGGACGCGCATGTAGCATGCGATTTGCCGGTGCCAAGCGCTGTTCGGCGATTGCGACATGAGGCCACCTGTCGGCCTCTTGCGAAATTGCGTGCTGCGGTGCACCTAGCTCTGACAAATGACAGCGCAGAGCACCATGACCGACGCAACGTTTTCCGCTTCGCCCGACACGACATCCATAGCGCCTGCGCGCCGCAAGGGCGGGGAACTCGCCAACCGTGCGGCGGTGCGCAATTGGCTTTATAGCGCTTGTCTTGTTCTGCTCGCTCTCGTGGTCGTCGGTGGGGCAACGCGGCTGACCGACAGTGGCCTGTCGATCACGCAATGGGAGCCGATCCACGGTGTCTTTCCACCGCTGACGGAAGCGCAATGGCAGGCGGAGCTTGAAGAATATCGCCAGATCCCGGAGTACCAGCTGCAGAACAAGGGCATGTCCATGGCCGAGTTCCAGTTCATTTATTGGTGGGAGTGGGGCCACAGGTTTTTGGCGCGTTTTCTTGGGCTGGTCGTTGGTATTCCATTGACCTTTTTCCTGATCACCCGCCGCATTGACCCGCGCATGCGGCTACAGGCCAGCGCGGTGTTTGTGTTGATTTGTATCCAGGGCGCGATTGGCTGGTGGATGGTGTCTTCGGGTCTGACGGAGCGGGTGGATGTCAGCCATTATCGGCTCGCCACTCATCTGACGATGGCCGCGATCATTTTGGGTTTGATGGTGTGGACGGCGAGGGGGCTTGCCCCGCACGCCGCCGATTTGAAACCGACCGCACACTCCGACAAAGCAGCCTTTGGCCTGGTCTGTCTGACGCTCCTGCAAATCTGGATGGGGGCGATGGTTGCCGGGATGGATGCCGGGTTGGTCTTCAACGAGTGGCCCGCGATGGGCGGTGGCTTCGTGCCGCCTGCCGTGATGTGGGACGAGCCGCTCGGCTGGCAAAACTGGCTTGAAACCCCAACCTATGTGCAGTTTGCGCACCGCATAGGCGCATATGTCGTGTTTGCAGCGACGCTCGTCCATTGCGCCGCCTGCTGGCGATTTGCGCCCGGTTCAACCCATGCGTGGCGGGCCGCAGTTCTTGTTGCGCTGATGACCGCCCAAGCGCTCGTCGGCATCATCACACTGGTCATGGCCGTGCCGCTCAACTGGGCACTGGTGCATCAGGGGCTGGCGTTTGTGATCTTCGCATTCGTGGTCGCACATTGGCGCGCGATGGTGGGGCCAATGCGTTTGTTGGACGGGCGGGCGCATCGGCACGGGATTGCTGCCTAAGCGTTGGGCATTGAACGCGCAGCCCTCGTCTCCCAAGGACCCAGCTTTTGGCCTCACCCTTGGTTTTCTGGCTTTGAGCCTGTCGAAGGGCGAAACTCCTGCGAGCTCAATCAGCCCAAAGCGCTACTGCAACATTAGCTCCAAATTCTGCACCGCCGCACCGCTTGCGCCCTTTCCCAAATTGTCCAGCGACGCCACGATATTCACATGCCCCGCATCCACGTTGGCCAGCACATATATCCGCATCGTGTCAGTGCTTGCCAATTCGGTCGCATCAATGCGGGCAGGGACGGCATCAAGCGGCATCACCTCCACCACATCCTGCCCGGCATAATGAGCGGTGAGCGTGGCGTGCACATAGGCGGGTGACGGACTGCCCGTCAGCATGGCCAGATGCAGCGGAACATTGACCAGCATGCCTTGCGGGAACCGTGCTACGTTTGGTGTGAAGATCGGGCTTCGGGTGAGGCCGGAGCGGGTGATTATTTCGGGCACGTGTTTGTGTGCCAAGGTCAGGGCGTAGGCGAAGTAAGGCGCATGGATCGCGTCGTCCGCCTCCGGATTTTCCATCTGCGCGATCATCTGCTTGCCGCCTCCGGTGTAACCGGAAACGGCATTAATCGTGACGGGATAGTCCGTTGGCATGAGCCCGGCCAAGACCACGGGCCGAAGGATGCCGATCGCGCCAGTCGAGTAGCAGCCAGGGTTGGAGACGAATTGCGCGGCCGCGATACGTTCCTTCTGGCCCGGCTCGGCTTCGGCGAAACCGTACACCCAATCGGGATGCGTCCGGTGGGCCGTTGAAGCATCAATGAAACGCGTTCTAGCGTCGGCTGCGAGCGCGACTGCTTCCCGCGCAGCATTGTCGGGCAGGCAAAGGATCGCGATATCGGCCTCGCGCAGCATGGCCGTGCGTTTCGCCACATCGTGGCGTTCCCCATGCGCGAGCGACAGAAGCATGATGTCGTTGCGATCCGTCAGTCGCTCTCGAATTTGTAAGCCCGTGGTGCCATGTTCGCCATCGATAAAAATTTTCTGTGTCATATCAATATTTTGCACGTGTTCTTGAAGTCAAAAAGCTGCGTCATTTGACGAAGGAATTGCGGATCATTGCAATGATTGAAGCCAAAGCGGCTCCCCCAATTGCGCCTCCCAAAACACTCCCCGCAACAAACGACAGATTGGTCGGTGGTGTTTCGCCAAAGATGTATGGTCGCGCCAGCGTGTAGACGATACCGACCAAGACGCCAATGAACGCAGCTTTCCCGAGGCTCCATTTCGCCGGTTTGGTCATTTGAGCGCGCTCGGCTTTTGTGCGAGCAGGCCGAGCAAGTACATCGCGACACTGGCCCCGGCAATTGCGGTGACATCGGCGTGGTCATAGGCGGGTGCGACCTCCACGACATCGGCGCCAATGAGATGCAGGTTTTTCAGTTGCTGGATGACGGACAGCATTTTCGCGGATGACGGCCCGCCTGCCACCGGCGTGCCGGTGCCCGGCGCAAAGGCAGGGTCAAGGCAATCGATGTCGAAGGTGAGATAGCAGGGTTGGCCGGCAACACGCGCGTGAATGGCCTCGGCAATCTGCTTTGCCGACATCTCTTCAACCTCGTGACCGAACAGGATCTCGATCCCGCAATCATTGGGTGCGTGGGTACGTATCCCAATCTGGATAGACGTGTCAGCGTCGACGATGCCTTCTTTAATCGCACGCGCGACAAAGGTGCCGTGATCGATGCGCTTGCCGTCATCATCCCAAGTGTCTTGATGCGCATCGAACTGGACGAGCGCCAATTGACCGAACTTTGCGGCATGCGCCTTCAAAAGCGGCCAGGTGACAAAGTGGTCTCCGCCAAC
>JBCBHR010000145.1:0-5611 GCA_038525365.1 Pseudomonadota bacterium
CGAGATTGTTGCGGAAGAGTTGGATCGGGCGGGCTAGGTCACACCGCTTCGGCGGTCACCGCATCGACCACATGCGCGATGATATCTGCGATGTGGGCGCAGTCTTCAAGCGAGAATGTCAGCGGAATGCGCATGTCGAACAGCCCCGCGAGGATCGCGTCCGTGCGCGGCAGGGATTGCGCGTCCACAAATGTCCAACTGCGATGGCTTGACGTGAAGCCGACAGGTTCCAAAGCGCCAAACCATTTCAGTTCAACACCCAGCTCTTTGGCGTGCGTGACGATCCGCTGCGCATCGGCTGCTGGAATGCCTCGAAGCATGAATTGCAGCGAACTGCCGACATAGCGTTCTTCAGCTGGCCTGTTGGCCATTGTGATTGCCGGGTGGGTGCTCAGCACTTTGGCGACCAGATCATGGCGCTCATTCCAACGCGTTATGCTTCCCCCAAGTGCCTCCAATTGCGGCAGCAGCATTGCCGCGCGCACATTGTCCATGCGGCCGGACATGTTGGGCGTCTCAAGACGAATTTGCGCAAACGTATCGGCTGGCGGCGCAGCTCCGTGCCGCTCATAGAGCATGTAGGAGCCGGACAGCATGATTGCGCGTGCCATGAATTCCGGATCGTCGGACGTCAGCAATCCGCCTTCGCCGGAGTTCATATGCTTGTAGGTCTGGGTTGAAAAGCAGCCGACCAAGCCGAAGCTGCCGCTTTTCCGGCCGTTCCACGTCGCGCCCATGGTGTGCGCGCAGTCTTCGATGAGCATCACATCGTGGGCGTCCAAAATCGCGACAAGCGCATCCATGTCGCAAAGGTGCCCGCGCATATTGGATAGGAGCAGAACTTTCGCTCCGGACGCTTCAATCTTGCGCTCAAGGTCACCAAGATCGATCACCAGATCATCTGTAATTTCCACCAGCATAGGCTGCGCGCCGACAGCTGCGATGGCGCCGGGGACAGGTGCAAGCGTGAAGCCATTGGTGAGCACCAGATCACCTTGACCAACACCGGCCGCACGTAAGGCAGTGGCCATCGCGTAGCCGCCTGACGCGCAGGCGAGACAGAATTGTGTGCCCTGATAGTCCGCATAAGCACGTTCGAGTGCTGCCACTGCGCCGTCGTCACCTCCCACCACATTGTAGCGATGCAGCCGCCCGGTGCGCATGACTTCGACGGCAGCTGCGATGCCCTCTTCAGGTATCGGCTCCTGCTGGGTGAAAGCTCCGCGAAAAGGTTGCATCGGTGTCCCGCTCACTGGCTTGGTAAATGGATGTTGAAACGCGCGCGTATGTCGGCATCGAGGGCAGGGTCCAACAGATTGACTGCTGTCTCAAGGATGTTTTCCTTTTTAGCGCGGGCTGACGCTATCAGGTCTGGCCTGTCCTTTTCCTCCCACCCCTTGGGGCTCATTCGATCCGCAATGGCGGGATAGACGAATTCGCGCTGCATCAGGTCAAGCGTCTGCTGTGCGCCAAGGTAGTGCCCCGGCCCATCGAGGCACACGGCTTTCATCGTGTCGAGACAAAGCGTCTCGTCGGTGACCTCAATGCCGCGCACGCATCGTAGAACCTGACCAATCATGTCGTTTCCGAGCACAAGTGATTCATGACAAAAACCAAGCAGGGACGCATGCATGCCGACCGCTTCGTAGACCATATTTAGTCCGGCAAGACCGGCCATGACGTTGGAGCACATCTGCTCCCATCCCGCCTGCATGTCGGAGACCTTGGAGTCGGCGATGCCCGCCGCGGCACCGCCGGAAAGGCCGTAAAACCGATGCATCTGTGCACAAGCCGCTGTGAGGAGCGCTTGCTCGCCGGAACCACCGCTCATCGCTCCGGTGCGCAAATCAGACACGAAAGGCCACGTGCCAAAGACGGCGGTGTGCCCCGGTTTGATGGCGTTCACATAGACCAGACCTGCAAGGCACTCCGCGACCGACTGGACGATGGCGGCTGCAAGCGGGGCGGGGGCGGTCGCGCCCGCTTGCCCGGCAGACAACAGCAACACCGGCATTCCCGCATGGATACACTCCTCCATGACCTCGCAGCTTTCGGTTGCGAATTTCAGTGGCGGAACGACGAAGCAATTCGTGTTCAAGACGAAGGGCCTGCGCCGCCATTCTTCTTCGCTGCCTGCAATCATGTGAAGCAGGTCGGTGCAGCCGCGCACAAAGCCCGGTTCGCAAAAGCTGGTGCCGATGTGCTTGGTCGTGCCGGCGCAGGATGCGTAGATCGTATTGACGTCCAGTTCGAAATTATCCGTCACATCGCGCGCGATGATCGGGCGTTGGAAGAAGTGCACATTGTCGAGGTTTTGGACGAGCCGCCCCGCGTCCCAGAGGTCTGCGAGAACGCTATCACGATAAATGCGTTCGATCGGATCAACCAACTGGACCGCAGCACCAGCGGTGCCGAAATGAACGCGACGTCCCGTCAGCTGCAGGTCATGCTCGCCGTCGCGGCCGAAAAGCGTCACGTCTCGCGCAGCGCTTGCCAGTGCGCGCTCAACGACCTTTGCCGGAAAGCGGACACGGCCGTCTTTGCCATGCACAGCGCCTTGCGCCACCATTGCGTCGACGCCGGTTTGAGGTGCGTTGGCAAGGCCGATGACCTCCAATGCTTCCAACGCAGCGCCGTGGATGCGTTGGACGTCATTGTCGGAGAGGGGGCGATATGCGCCACCCTCAAGCCCGGCTCGGATGGGGGACACATCAGCTGAGAGCCGTTGCGCACGTTGGGTTATGCGGTTGTTGCGGCCGCCATTACGCCGCCTGCGGCCGGATGGTTCACCGGGTTCGACGCCAACCGCTTCAGCCATGCAATTGCCTCACCATAGCGCCATCTCCCTGACCACCGTGCGCCGATCCTATGCCCGCATGCGTTCTGACTTCGGGTCGTACATCGGTTTCATGGACGCCTCTGCCCTGACGCGGACACCTGCGATTTCGATCTCGTAGGTGGACGACAGCATCTGATCGACGCTTTCACCTTTGCACGGCACATAGCCCAAGCCAATGGCCGCACCGAGTGTGTGTCCGTAGGCACCGGAGGTGAGGTAGCTGACGATCTCGCCGTCGCGTACGATCGGTTCTGCGTGGTAGAGCATGGGCTC
Organism: Pseudomonadota bacterium; assembly: GCA_038525365.1. GTDB lineage: Bacteria > Pseudomonadota > Alphaproteobacteria > Rhizobiales > Rhizobiaceae > JBCBDX01. The sequence continues at coordinate 3,113 of JBCBHR010000145.1, forward strand.
GGCATCGGTCAGCTTGAACTGGACCATGCGCATGTTGAGGCCTTCTTCCTTCTTGCGCAGCACCGCCTCGCGCCCGACGAAATCCGGCTTGTTCAACTTCACCGCAAAACCAAGGCCGGCCTCGACCACGTGGTCTTCTTCGGTGATGTCATGGCCCCAGTGACGGAAGCCTTTCTCAATGCGGCAGGTGTCCATCATGTGTAGGCCGCAGAGTTTCAGGTCGACGTCCTGCCCGGCTTCGATCAGGGTCTCAAACGCGTGGCCGCATTGATCGGAAGACACATAGAGCTCCCAGCCAAGTTCACCAACGTAAGAGACACGGTGCGCACGGGCGTGACCCATGCCAAGCTCCACGGTTGCCGCCTTGCCGAATGGATGGTTGTCCGTTGTCCAGTCGTGGTAAGGCGCGACTTTCTCCATCAGCGCCCGAGAGTTTGGTCCCATGATTGCGAGCACACCTTCGGCAGCCGTCATGTCGAAGAGCACGACGTTGAAATTGCCCTGATGGCGCTTCAACCAATTCATCTCACGGATCAGCGTTGCCGCTGGCGTGACGACGATGAAGCTGGTTTCCGCGAGCCGCGTCACGGTTACATCGGCCTCAATACCGCCGCGCGCATTGAGAAACTGGGTGTAGGTTATCTTGCCGACGGGTCCCGCCATATCTGCACCGCAGACATAGTTGAGGAACGCTTCAGCATCCGGGCCTTCGACGCGGATCTTGCCGAATGACGACATGTCATAGAGGCCGACATTGGAGCGGATTGCGTTGTGTTCGGTCGCGGCGTTTTCAAACCAGTTCTGGCGTTTCCACGAATAGCGGTATTCGCGTTCCTGGCCCTTATTGGCAAACCAGTTGGCGCGTTCCCAACCGGCATCTCGCCGAAGACCGCGCCGTTCTGCTCCAACTTGTCATGCAAGGGCGACCGGCGGATGCCGCGCGCGGTGTCTTTTTGGCGGAATGGGAAATGGTCGGCGTAGAGCAGGCCAAGCGTCTCGCGGGCGCGCTCGTAGACGTATGTCTTGTTGGACATGAAGGGCTGCATGCGCCGTATATCCACGTCTGACAGATCAAACGGCGGATGGCCTTCCACGATCCAGTGCGCGAGCGCCATGCCCGCACCGCCCGATGACTGGATGCCGATGGAGTTGAAACCGGCTGCCACATAGTAGCCGCTGATCTCCGGCACTTCGCCAAGATGATAGGCATCGTCAGGGGTAAAGCTCTCTGGACCATTAAAGAACGTGTGGATGCCGGTGGTTTCGAGGATCGGCATACGGTTGATCGCCTTCTCGAGGATTGGCTCGAAGTGCTCGAAATCTTCCTGCAACTGGTCGAAACAGAAATCCTCTGGAATGCCGTTCTTCGCCCAAGGTTTTGCGAGCGGTTCAAAGGCACCAAGCAATATTTTGCCCGCATCTTCCTTGTAGTACGCGCATTCATCGGGCACGCGCAGAACCGGCAATTGCGTCAGGTTCGGTACGTTTTCAGTTACGATGTAAAAGTGTTCGCAGGCCTGCAACGGGATCGAGACGCCGTTCTTGCGGCCAAGCTCATGGGCCCACATGCCCGCGCAATTGACGACCACATCGGCCTCAATCGTACCTGCTTCTTCCGACCCATCGCGCTGCCAGGAGACACCGGAGATGCTGCGGTGGCCATTGGCGTCGTTCTCGTGGATTTCGGTGACCTTGACCCCCTCAATCACGCTCGCACCCATCATCCTTGCGCCCTTGGCGAGTGATTGCGCGATATTGGATGGGTCGCCTTGGCCGTCCTTTGGCAGGTAGACCGCGCCGGTCACGCCGTCGGTGTTGATGTGCGGGTATTTGTCTTTGACATCCGCGACGGCGATTTCTTCGACATCCACCCCGAACGCGCGTGCCATGGAGGCTTGGCGGTAGATCTCTTCGCGGCGCTCATCGGTCAGCGCAACCGTGATGGAGCCGCAACGGCGAAAGCCGGTTGCGACACCGGTTTCAGCCTCCAACTCGCCGTAGAGTTCCTGGCTGTATTTTGACAGACGCGTCATGTTTTTCGTCGCGCGCAATTGCGCGATCAGCCCGGCGGCGTGCCAGGTCGTTCCGCAGGTCAGCTGTTTGCGCTCAAGCAGGACGATGTCCGTCCAGCCCATTTTGGCGAGGTGGTAGGCGACGGAACATCCGGCAATGCCCCCGCCGATAATGACAGCTTGCGCCTTGTTGGGAACAGGTTTCGCGCTCATGCCCGCAGCCTTTCGTTTTCCGGGTCCCAGATCGGTTGATCGGGTTGAACAATTGCCTTGTGCTTCTTGCCGAATATCTCAATGTTGAGATCAGTCCCGGGCGTCGAAGCGGCGGTGTCGACCACGCCAAGCGCGATCACTTTCCCGCTACGATAACCCATGCCACCGGACGTCGTCTCGCCGACGAGCTGATTGCCGAGCGGCGCGCCGAGGCCCCGGGCGAAACCCCCGACGATATGACGCCGTGGATGCGTCCGATCACGGCCGTGATCGA
>JBCBHR010000146.1:0-5589 GCA_038525365.1 Pseudomonadota bacterium
CCGATATGATCGCGAGCACCATCGGCTCGCTTGTGCCGCGTCAGCAACGCGCTCTGTGCACTCGGTTGAGTGGCGAGACGCAGGTGCCACTGCCCGTGGTGCAGCAACTGCTTCACGCACAGGTCGATGGTTTCGACGCATTCGTCGCGAGTACGAAGCACTTGAGTGATGAGGCTGGGCTGGAGATCATTCGCATGTCGGGTGCCGGGCGCTACGCACGTGCCCTGGCCCGTCGCTTGAATGTCTCGATTGATGTCCAGCGTGCGCTGCGTGATCTTGGCGACGCAGCCATCGACCGGGCACTTGAACTCAGGCAGATGGGGCCAGTTGAAGTCGCGGTCATCGAGCCGGTGCAGCCAAAGCCACTTCTCCCCTATCGCGTTCCACGGCCATCAGTTTCAGATGAAATTCAGGAGGCGATTGTTGCGCTGTGCGCCGAGCCGGACGCCGCGCTTTTGGCGACGCTTCTGTCCGACACGCTTGGAACCGACTTCACCAAAACCAAACTGGCGCTTGAAGCAAAAGAGACAGACAGCATCATCGCAATGCTACGGTTTGCATCGTTCGACGCCGACATGGCGCTCAGAGCGTTCAAACGGATGGTTTGGCGTCGCTATCCCGACAAGGCCGCCTGCGAGGCATTTACCGCGAAGTTAATCGAGATGGCAGATACCGACGTTGATAAGGGCGTTCGCGCGCTCAGCGCCGACGCCTAGTCGATCACAGTTACGAAACGCGTGATCGGTTGGTCACAATGTTCGATTTCAACAAGCCAGAAGTCCGTGTCAAACTTTGCCTCACGCTCCACACGTGCACTGAGCTGGATTGGGTCCATGACTTCAGGCACGCGACGGAACGCGCGCCCGCCGACCATCTCGCCCGCGCTTTCAGTCGCATAAGCGCTGACGGGCTCAAAAAAGACGTAAGCGCGCTCGGTCGACTGCCAGATCGCGATGAAGACTTCACCCGCCTCGCCATTGCCCTTGCGTCCAACGACGGCTGCGCCGCCTTTGTCGCTGATCCGGCGGATCAAGGCTGATACGAACACCGATGTTGCAAGACGTGCCACGCCGTGGAGCGCTTCGACGCTTAGTTGACGAGGCCGATGGTGACCATTTTCTCGATCAGCGCCCGGTCAATTTCGCCGGTGACGGGCAGTTCAAACAGCGCCTGAAACTCGCGGATCGAAGCACGCGTTTGGCTGCCGTAAACCCCATCAACCTCAATGGAACTGTTGCCGAATGCGCGTAAGCCAGCTTGCACGCGCATGATACGCGCTTTGGCATCCGCCGTTGGTGCGCTTGTTGGTGGAACAGGCGGCACATATGTCACCGAACCGCCATCTTCGCGACGCGGGACAGCGTTTGCAACGGCTGCATTGGAGCGCAGGCTTGCGAGCAGATCATCCTGCGAGACTTCTGGACCATCCAAGCCGACGCTAGCCTTGTACGTCGCGATCGCTTGGCGTGTCTTGGGGCCCATCAAGCCGTCAACGCTGCCCTCATAATGACCGAGCGCAAAAAGATGCGTCTGCAACTCCGCCACCGGGTTTGCCACCTCGTCGCCTGCTGGAACGGACGCTTGGATAGGCGCAATCGCCACTGTGCCCGATGTGTCCTCCTGCGTCGGAGCAATGGATGCGACGGGCCGCGTGTCGGGTGCCGGTGTTGGGCGCACGCCGCTTGTCAGCAGAATGCGCGTGACGTCCTTGTCTGGGGCTTCGGTCACCATGCGTTCGTCGGGACGCAATGTGTTTTCCGTATCGCTTGCCCGCGTCTCAAAGAACGCGGATGGATGTTTGTGCGTCTGCAAGAACAGCGCGTTGACTGCAAAAACCACGAAGAACAACGCTGCGAAGCCGACCAAAGCCAGCTGTGCCGGGTGTTGGCGGACCAACTCCACCACCCATGGCGTGTCATCGTCAAAGCGGGCATCGCCATGCACGTCATCCAAGCCCGGCTCGAACGGTTCCATCATGGGATCATGCTGTTCGGCGTAGTGCATAGCCATCTCCTTCAAAACACGTGTCCTCCGCATCCGCGCCGATGGGCGCGCTGTCTGTCTCGGAGGTGTTGCCTTCGTCTTCTTCAATATTTGGGGGCTGCTCGTAGGCAATTGGGGAGACAACGCAGCCGGGGAGCGTGACCACAATTTCGGTCCCCATCGTCGGCGCGGAGGCAACATCGATGCGCCCGCCATGCAAATCCACGAGGCCTTTGACCAGGCTAAGCCCGAGGCCGGTACCTTCGACGGAACGGTTCAAACCGTTGTCGAGCTGACAGAATGGTTGGAAGATCCGCGCTACCTGCTCCTCATCCATGCCGATGCCGGTGTCTGCGACGGAAAGTCGGAACGTGTCGCCCTCAATCGTGGCATCGAGCGTGACGCAACCGCGCTCAGGCGTGAACTTGACCGCATTGGCCAGTAGATTGATCAGGACCTGCTTGATCGCCCGCCGGTCAGCACAAATTTCGTCCAAGGCGACCGTCGCGCGGTTGTTGATGCGGATCGACTTTGTGGCTGCCTGCGTGGAAACCATGGAAAGTGATTCGGCGATTACCGGCGTCACATCGAACGGCTCGGGATAGACCTCATACTTGCCCGCCCCGATCTTGGAGACATCAAGCACGGTGTTGATGACGCTGAGCAAATGTTCCGCAGCGCCATGGATCAGGTGGATGTACTCGCCCTTTTGAGCATCGGGCAATGCCTTTGCGATGTCTTCGTTTCGAAGCAAATCCGAAAAGCCGAGTATCGCATTCAGCGGCGTGCGAAGCTCATGCGACATCATCGCAAGGAACCGGGTGGCAGACGCCTCTTCGGTATCCGGCTCGTGTGCGGTGTCACTCGCCACCGCTGGCAGTATGGTCAGCGAAACCGCATCAGCCGTAGTTTGCTCCCACGCCACAGTGCATGATTTATAAGACTGAGGTTTGCCCTTTGCCGATGTGTCAATGCGCACACTCAAAGGCTGCAAATCAATGGCAGCATCTGTTTTGCAGGTGGCCCAGGCGCGAAGCCAGGCAACGCGGTCGGCAACATGGACAAGGTCGGTCAGGCAAACAGCTTCTGCTAATTGGGGTATGCGGCGCTTTGCATTCTCGCCAACACCGACCAGATTACCGTGCCGGTCGGCGATGATGGAATTTCCGCGCGCGACAGTGCGCAGATCGCCTTCGACCTCACACGGAGTGATGTCCGGAACAGGCATAATTTGCCCAGACGGAGCGGACGCTGTTTGCGTCGCGTTCAATCCATCCAGTGCATGTGCCAAACGTGAAAAAAGGCCGACAGACATACTCAAAACAACTCGCCGGTGACGTGATTACAATGCGCTGACAACTTTTAAGGATTGGATAAGCCTAACGCTTCGTTCGAGACTGAAGCGGCCTGCAAGCCGGAAACCGCGAAGTACTTACAAGTATGGTTAATCAAGGGTTCCGACGTTATCCTATTGAAATTTCACCATTAAATGTGATCAAATGCGGATAGAGACAATTTTCGACAAATGCGGCGGGCGAAACAAAGCAAAAACATATGAAAGCGGGTGAAGCTGCGTCCGGGAATGTGGGTGGAAGGCGCGAACATGCGGTTCCTCTTGAAATTGATGGTGCTCGGCTTCGTCGGGCTGATGCTGCTGCCAAGCTTTGTACCAACGGATAACACCGGCGGAGATGAAGCGTGGCGCGCCGCAGATCCGGTCTCGCCCACGCAGGTCGCGTGGAGCGCCGCGACGATTGCGCATGGCGTTGCCGATGACGTGCGTGGGCTCTGCGAGCGTGACCAACAGATCTGTGCCCACGGCGCGATGCTTGCAGGCATGGCGATCGAGCGGGCACGCCACGGCGCGCGCATTGCGCTGTCCATGGTTGAAGACCGACGCGACGCACAGCGAGACGCTGATGCGACCACCACAGGCAGCATTCAGCACAACGACTGACGCCGCCCGGTCTTTTCGTCACCTTGCGACCCATCGATCCGCGTCCTAAGTCCAGCGTCGAACGGAGGCACAAAGATGTCGAAGGTGGACGATCTTATCACTGACTTTTCAATGCTCGATGATTGGGAAGACCGATATCGCTATGTCATCGAACTGGGCCAGGCTCTGCCGCCCTATCCCGATTCGCTTCGCGACGAGGCCCACAAGGTCAATGGCTGCGTGAGCCAAGTCTGGGTGGATGCGCAGTTGGATGAAGCAAGCGGGGAACCCGGCGACCCAGCGATTGTCTATCAAGGGGATTCCGACGCCCACATCGTTCGGGGTCTGGTCGCGATCATGATCACCACGTTGTCGGGCCGTCGCGCGAGCGATATTCGCGACTATGACATTGAGGGCACGGTGAAAGAATTGGGCCTTGATGAACATCTCACACCGCAGCGCGCAAACGGTCTTCGCGCGATGATCCAACGTATGAAACAGGCCGCCGACGCGGCCATGGCCTGACGCGCTACAGGTCGGGGCGATAGTCTTGCGCGCCCCAATGCCTGACTTTGCGCGAGCGTGTCGCTGGCGGCGGATTGTAGTGACGATCAAGTGCGCAAAGCGCAAAACGCACAGCCAGTTTGGCAGAACGGCGCGGCCAATTCCGCTCTCGCTCCACGACTTCGAGCCCCTTTAGGAAGCAGCACACGTCAAGCAGGACGTCCGCCATTTCCGGCCCAACGGCAGTCATGGCTTTGGCGACCCTGACGCGCGCATCGGCGGCAAAGTCCGATGTGTTGTCCCGGTGACCACTGCCTTTGGCCTGTTTTGGCATGCCGATGGATGACCAATCGAGCCCAAGCCTTGGCGACAATTGCGCGTGCTCAAAGTCGGCGCGCAGACGATCTCCCGCATGATACTGCGCCTTCGACAGCCATGCCGTTTGCCCGGCGCGCGCGAAGTAGAGCCGCGCCAGCGGTGAGTTGTCATCGCGCTGTGCGTCTTCTAACGGCGCATCGCGCCCATGAGGCTTTGGCTTGGCGATGGTCGGATCGACATTGGCCAGCGCCACATGAACCACACTGCCAGCCTGACCCTCGGTCTGCTCAATCAAGCCTTGGCTGATCCACGCTCTCAGGCTGGGCGTGTCCAAGGTCAACACACGCTCATCTTCGCGCTTCAGGATGACACGCTTGCCGTCAGAAGTCGGAGTGGCTTCGGCCTGAGACTTCGTAAGGAACTTTATGAGGCGTGCGCGGAGTTTGGATTGGCGGATTTCATGCGCCGCCGCCGCTTTTGCGCAGCGGCCATCAACTGCCATGGCCATACCAACGCGCCCCTTGCACGATTTCGATGATCCGTTCGAGCCGCGCCAGAAAGGCATCAAACGTCGCGTCTTCGCGCATGTCTTCAACCAAATGACAGGCATGCACCACGGTGCTCTTGCCACGCTGAAAGCCAAGGCCGACCTGCGCCATCGTGAGGCGGATACTGGTATGCGCCAGATACATCCCGATTTGGCGCGACAATGCGATGTCCTTGCTGCATCGGCTCGGCGAGCGGAGCATGTCACCTGGAACCTCAAGGACCTCAGACAGCAGCGCGATCAACGCATCACTCTGGGCGATGGCTTCCTCATCTGTGAGATGGTTTGCCCTTCGCACGGC
>JBCBHR010000147.1:0-5563 GCA_038525365.1 Pseudomonadota bacterium
GTAAAGGCGTGTGCCTTCCTCTAGCGCCACAATGCGATCCACCATCTGGCTGACCGTCTGGCTTTCAATGGGCAGGCCCGTCGCGGGGGAATACGGAATGCCAACACGCGCAAACAGAAGACGCATGTAGTCGTATATCTCTGTCACAGTGCCGACGGTCGAGCGCGGATTTCGGCTCGTTGTCTTCTGCTCAATGGAGATCGCAGGCGAAAGCCCCTCAATGGCATCCACATCGGGCTTTTGCATCATCTCCAGAAACTGCCGCGCATAGGCCGACAGGCTTTCCACATACCGCCGTTGTCCCTCGGCGTAGATCGTGTCGAAGGCGAGCGATGATTTGCCGGAGCCTGACAGGCCCGTCATCACAATGAGTTGGTCGCGCGGAAGGTCGAGATCCACGTTTTTGAGGTTGTGTTCGCGGGCACCGCGAATGGTGATGTGCTTTTGGTCTGCCATGTGATCGAGCCGTTCCGTCCAACGCTTTGATGTAGCCCTTTGCTGCATCATGTCGAGGCGTCGTCCTTGGATTGCTGCCAGCCTGTGGACAGCGATTCTCCGCTTGACGATCTGGATGGCAATGAATAGAACATTGCAAGAACAAATTGGCTGTGGAAAGCGATGCGCGCACTGTCTCTGACCGACGGTATCGCATAGCTTGGGGCAAACAGTGGAGAGTGCGTGATGGCAGGCAGTGTGAACAAGGTGACGTTGGTCGGCAATTTGGGTGCTGATCCCGATGTGCGGCGACTGAATTCGGGTGAGCCAGTGGTCAATCTGTCAATTGCGACGTCTGAAACATGGCGTGACAAACAGTCCGGCGAACGCCGTGACCGCACCGAATGGCACCGCGTGGTGATCTTCAATGAAAATCTTGCCAAAGTTGCCGAGAATTATTTGAAGAAGGGCTCCAAAGTTTATCTGGAAGGAGCGCTGCAAACGCGCAAATGGACCGACCAGAACGGCCAAGAAAAGTACACAACCGAGATCGTGCTGCAGCGTTATCGCGGTGAACTTCAGATGCTCGACAGTCGTGCTGACAGCGAGGCGGGTTATGGTGGCGGTCGTTCACAGGGCGGCGGTTATGACAACAACCAGATCGGCCAAGGTGGGGGTGGCATGAACCAGGGCGGTATGGGCGGCGGACAACCGCAGCCGGCCGGTGGTGATTTCTCCCGCGATATCGATGATGAAATCCCGTTTTGATCGGAACGCTCACGGCGTCGTGTCTGGTTGTTGATGCGTGTCCATGAGATCCGTTTGCTCGTCAGGGGAACTGCAAATGACCGAAAAACGCAGCGCAAACGCAATCATCGCCACAGTGATGTGCACGCTTGTGGTTGCGATTTCACTGGCGACTTTCTCGCTCTTGCAAGTCGCGCATGCCGGTGAGGCGGATGTCACCGAGGTGCGCGCAACACAGTCTTCCGATGGTACATGGCGCTTCGATGTCACCGTTGAACATACCGATACGGGCTGGGAGCACTATGCCGATCAATGGGTTGTCATTGGTCCCGATGGCGCGGTTCTTGGCGAACGCGTGCTTCTTCATCCACATGTCAATGAGCAGCCCTTCACACGCTCCTTGTCAGGCGTGATCATCCCAGACGATGTGACTACCGTGACGGTTCGCGCGCGCGACAACGTGCACGAGTATGGCGGCGCCGAGATTGACGTTCAACTCGAGCGCTGATCCGATCACCACCTCCCGTTGAATTCAGTTCTGCGATTAGCGGAATTTTAGGCGATGTCCGGCATATTCTGCGCTCGACGTTGCGCATGCCCATTGGCTTTCCTGATGGTCCTGCGCGCCACGCTATTCCGGGGACGATCCATGAAGACGGCGCAAATCACACAACGCGAAGGCACGATTGATCCGGGATTTCTGTTCCTGCCGATCGGTCTTGCCGCCTTTGCGCCCATCGCGTCCGTTCTAACGTGGTGGCAAGGGTATGCCGATGCGCACAGCGCGCTTGAAGCGTCGTTGCGTCTGGTCCTCATGGTCGAAGTGGTGGTTGTGCTGTTATGGCTTGTGCCATTTCGGTCTCAACAGGGCATCCGTCTGCCGGTACCGCCAATCGCGCTCGCCATGTCGTTTGCGCTGCTCGCCATCGGATATTCGCGCATTTTCGTCAGCCCGGACTGGTCGGGGGCGATTGTCATCCGAACGACCGGGTGGCTTTTTCATGGTCTCTTTTTGATCGCGCTCATCGATATGCTCTCCAGCCTGCGCGGACATCGACTGCTGAGCATTCTGGCGCTGGCGATGCCGCTTTCCGGGCTCGCCTATGTCGCGATGATGGCCGCGGAATTCTCAACACTCGGTCCGCCATCTGGCGCGTTGTGCACATTTGAGAGCACCGGTTTCGGCAATGTGCGATGGACGGGTCACGTCGTGGCACCTGCGATGATCGTCTTTTTCTTTTTGGCGTCGGCTCGCGAAGTGGGCACGCCGGGCCGTACTGCGGCCTTTTTAGCAGCGGCTTGTTTGTCGGCCTTTTTGTTCTATACCGGGACGCGCGCGGCCTGGATGTCCGTTGCTGTCACCGTCATCGTCATGGCGCCCTTCCTGCCGATCAAGCGTGCCTTGTCTTTCGGCGCCTCGATGATCGCTGCCGCAGGTGTCTCTGCGGCCGTGGTGTATTTCCTCCTGCCGGTTCCAGAATGTGGCACCTATGACATGTTCCGACGTGTTGCGACCGGTGACGCAATGGAGAGTTCCGGCCGTGTCGAGGTATGGCTTGGCTCCATCACACACATTTTAGAGTATCCGATTTTTGGCCGTGGCCCCGTTCCTTTGAGCGAAGTTATGGATTGGCCGTTGATGCAGCTCCACAACGGGTTGCTGCAGGCTGCATGGGATTGGGGCCTAGTCGGTGCGGCGCTGTTCTGGCTGCTGATCGCACCACCGGCACTGATGCTGGCATTGTCGCTGCGCAAAGCGCAACCGATCGCAATTGCCTCTGCTGCAGCTTTCCTGTCGCTTCTCGCCTATTCAATGCTGGATGGCATCCTGTTCCACCACTTTCCGGTGATGTTTGTGCTGACCTATGGCGCGATGGCTTGGGTGTTGTGTGCGCGCAGCGCCGACGCGACGGACACAGGCTCCAATGGTGTGCTCAAGGCGAAAATGGAGCGCTGGATGAAGGCTAAGCGTCCGGTTCAAGCGCCTGCCGAATAGAAAATCGTGACACGTCACGCGGCTCCGGCTGCGAGTGCAATCACACCGTCGGCTACGAACTGAACAGCAAGGGCGGACAGTATCACTCCGAGCAGGCGCGTGAGGACCGAGCGTCCCGTTTCGCCGAGCAAGCCATCAATACGTTCGGCTGCTATAAAGATCACCCATGTGGTCGCCAGCAATGCCAGAACAATGGCGATCAAACTGGCGCGTTCCGCGATGGTCGCCATTTGTCCCGACAAGAGAATGACGGCTGAAATTGCGCCAGGGCCTGCAATCAGCGGAATGCCGAGCGGGAAGACAGCCACTGATCGTACATCATCTTGAGTAATCGCGCGGTCTGCCGTGGTCTGTTTGCGCGCCTGACGGCGCTCAAAGATCATCTCAAACGCGATCCAGAACAACAAAAGCCCGCCCGCGACCCGGAAGGCAGCGAGCGTGACACCAAAGAGCGCCAATATTGCGGTGCCAAGAAGCGCGAAGATCACGAGAACGGTCCCACCAATGATGATCGCACGCGTCCCGACATCACGGCGCTGCGTGCGATCCATCCCGGTGGTAACCGCCAGAAACAACGGTGCAAGGCCAATGGGATCAATCGTGACCGCAAGCGTCACAACGGCATTGATGAGCAAATCCCAGTTCATGGCGTAAGCCATACGCGAGCATATCGGGCAAGCGCAATCGCGGCATCTTGGAAGTGCGAAATCAACCGTGGACTGATGTTGAACTGCTTATGCCAAATAGGCGCAAATCCTTGGTTTTTGCGCATCGAAACGCTAATGTCACAATTGTGATTCCAAGCGAAAAAGCAGGCATTCTCATTTGAGCGACGAGACCCCAATCGGCGGCGGTGGCGACGGAGACACTCCGGGCATCGAACCCATCTCCATTCTGGAGGAAATGCAGCGGTCCTACCTCGACTACGCGATGAGCGTGATCGTGAGCCGGGCGCTGCCAGATGTGCGCGATGGCTTGAAGCCGGTGCACCGCCGCATCCTCTACGCCATGCATGAGAGCGGTTATCATTGGAACCGCAAATATGTGAAATCGTCGAAGATTGTCGGCGATGTGATGGGTAACTACCACCCGCACGGCGACAGCGCGATTTACGATTCGCTTGTGCGCATGGCGCAAGATTGGTCGCTGCGTCTGCCGCTTGTCGACGGGCAGGGCAATTTCGGATCCATCGATGGCGATCCGCCAGCGGCGATGCGGTACACCGAGTCACGGCTTGAAAAAGTTGCGCATGAGTTGCTTGAGGACATCGACAAGGAAACAGTCGATTTCCAGGAAAACTACGCCGCAGATCGCGTTGAGCCAACCGTTCTGCCGGCACGGTTTCCAAACCTCCTCGTCAACGGGTCCGGTGGCATCGCGGTGGGCATGGCCACCAACATACCGCCGCACAATCTCGTCGAAGTCATCGACGGGTGTATGGCGCTGATCGACAATCCGGCGATCGATCTCATCGACATGATGCAAATCATTCCTGGCCCCGATTTCCCGACCGGCGCGTTGATCCTTGGTCGGGCCGGCATCAAATCGGCCTATGAGACCGGTCGCGGGTCGATCATGATGCGCGGCAAGACTGAGATCGAGCAGCGGCCCAATGACCGCGAGGCGATCATCGTCACCGAGGTGCCGTATCAGGTCAACAAATCCTCCATGATCGAAAAGATGGCCGAGCTGGTTCGCGACAAACGTATCGAAGGCATTTCCGACATTCGCGACGAGAGCGACCGGCAGGGATATCGAGTTGTCATTGAGCTGAAACGCGATGTCGTCGCAGACGTCATTCTCAACCAGCTATACAGGTATACGCCGCTGCAAACGTCGTTTGGCGCCAATATGGTTGCGCTTAATGGCGGCAAGCCCGAGCAGTTGAATCTACTCGACATGCTGCGGGCGTTCGTTGCCTTCCGCGAGACCGTGGTCAGCCGCCGAACGAAATATCTCCTGAAGAAGGCGCGTGAGCGGGCGCATGTCTTGGTTGGCCTTGCGATTGCCGTGGCCAATGTGGATGAAGTGATCGCGCTTATCCGTAATGCGCCCGATCCGGCGACCGCACGACAGCAATTGATGACGCGGCGTTGGCCAGCCAAGGACGTCGAGCCGCTCATCCGGCTGATCGACGATCCGCGCCACAAGATCAATGAGGACGGCACCTATAACCTGTCCGAGGAGCAGGCTCGCGCCATCCTCGATCTGCGCCTTGCGCGCCTGACCGCGCTTGGCCGTGACGAGATCGCCGACGAACTCAATAAATCGGCGAAGAGATCAAGGATTTCCTTGATATCCTGTCGTCGCGCAAACGCATCCTCGATATCGTAAAATCCGAACTGACCGCTGTGCGCGACGAGTTTGGAACGCCGCGCCGCACCG
>JBCBHR010000148.1:0-5546 GCA_038525365.1 Pseudomonadota bacterium
TGTCGCTCATGGGGCTTGGGGGATCGGCTTGGATCGGCCTTGCGCTGGCGGTTGGTTTGGTTTGGCTGGTCGCCAACGACCACAGCCTCGCACGTGCTGCAACGATTGCGTTGAGCATCCTCGCCGTGGTGCTCTTGCTCACGATCCAGTTTGACAGCGTGTTCGATTTTGGCCGCTACCGCCCCATCAACTGGCTGGTCACGCCGAACACCGGGTGGCCATTCTTCTGGCTGGTATTCGTCTTCACCTGGTCGCATATGGGCTTCTACATGCTCATCCTGTTGGCCGGTCTGCAGGCCATACCCAAAGACCTTTATGAAGCCGCAAAGATGGACGCCGCAAAGCCTGCCCGCGTTTTCTTTCGCATCACTTTCCCACTGCTACTGCCGACGTTCACCGTTGTTGTAGTGCTTGCGCTGATCCGTGGCTTCCAGGTGTTTGACGAGGTCTATCTGCTCACCGGCGGTGGCCCTGGGCGCGAGACGTTCATGGTTGTTCAAAATATCTATGAAGAAGCCTTCCAGGGCGAAAACCCGAACTATGGCGAAGCCGCTGCCGGGTCGGTGATGATGGCTGTTGTGATCGCCGTGTTCACCGGTTTGCAGTTGTTCGCCACACGGCGTCAGTCGGATCTGTGAGTGGGGTGAACGAAGATGGCAGTCACTGACGCAGGCGCATTTCTGACCCGCACCGCCGGTAACAAAAAGACCGGCGCACGCTTCGGCGCGACCGACTTTTTTGCCTACGCCTATCTGGTGTTTGGGGTGTTAATCGTTCTCATCCCGGTGCTGTGGACATTTATGTCATCATTGAAGCCCGAAGAGGCAATCGACAGTTTCGACACACGCATTCTGCCTTACGATCAGATCGTGAAGGAAATCCCCGGCGTTGGCGAGAAGTCCGTGTGGGTCTGGGAGCGCGAGGACGGCACATCTGAAGAAGTCTTCAAAGCCGGGCCAACCCGTTCGGTGACTGACGTTGCGCCGACCGATGATCCCGACGCGGTTATGCAAGCGCCGCGCTCGCAACTCCGCATGGCAGAAGAACTTCGCGTGGCCACCGAGAACTACCTTGATCCGGTGCTGAAGCGAAATGGGCAAGAATCGTTCAATTTCTTTACCTATTTCTACAACTCAACATTCGTGACGGTCGTTGCGACGCTGCTCACGCTTTTGATCAACTCCATGGCCGCGTTTGCGCTTTCGAAATACAAGTTTCGTGGGCGGCTGACATTCACGCTCTTGATCGTGGCCACGCTGCTCATTCCGCCGACGATCATCCTTGTTTCACTTTTCTTCGTCGTATGGTCGTTCGGCATTTTCGGGACATTGTGGGGGGTGATCATTCCCGCTGCGGCAACTCCGACGGGTGTGTTTCTTCTCCGGCAATACATGCTGACAATCCCCGATGAACTGCTCGAAGCGGCGCGCATGGACGCGGCGTCCGAGTGGCTCATTTACTGGCGGATTATCCTGCCGCTCTCGCTTCCGGCACTGTCCGTGCTTGCGATCCTGTCTGTCATCTGGCGGTGGAACGATTTTCTCTGGCCGCTGATCGTGCTGATTTCAGATCCCGACCAGCACACGTTGCAGATCGGCTTGACCGCATTTTCGGGCGAGTTCAACACGGACTACCACTATATTCTTGCGATGACGGTCGTGCTGCTGATTCCGGTCACACTGGTCTTCGTTTGGCTGCAACGCTTCATCACCACCGGCATTGCCACCACGGGTTTGAAATAATGAAACACAAAGCCCTTGAGTTGATTGATATCCGAAAATCGTTTGGCAACGTTGACGTCATTCACGGCATTGATCTGGAGATTGAGGAAGGCGAGTTCGTTGTCTTCGTCGGCCCGTCCGGTTGCGGGAAATCCACACTTTTGCGCCTGATTGCGGGGCTGGAGGATGTCACGAGCGGTGACATCATGCTCAATGGCGACCGGGTGAATGATACGCCCGCATCCGAGCGCGGCCTCTCGATGGTGTTTCAATCCTACGCGCTCTATCCGCATATGAGCGTGCGCAAAAACCTCTCCTTTGGGCTGGAGAATTTGCGCGTGCCCCGCGATGAAATCGAAAAGCGTGTGGATGGTGCGGCGAAGCTGTTGCAGATTGATCATCTACTTGAGCGGCGGCCCGGACAACTGTCGGGCGGTCAGCGTCAGCGTGTGGCGATTGGGCGTTCTATCGTGCGCGAACCGACGATTTTCCTGTTTGACGAGCCATTGTCGAACCTTGACGCGGAGCTTCGGCTTCAGATGCGTGTCGAGATCGCCAACCTGCACGCTGAACTCGGCAACACGATGATCTACGTCACGCATGATCAGGTGGAGGCAATGACCATGGCCGACCGGATCGTCGTTTTGCGCGGCGGTTTGGTTGAGCAGATCGGGCGTCCGCTGGACCTTTACAACACACCGTCCAACCGCTTCGTCGCAGGCTTCATGGGCGCGCCGCAGATGAACTTCCTGCGCGGCAAAACGGAGACCGGAGGCGTGTCGCTGGAGTGCGGCTTGAAGGGGCCCATTGATCTCAATGGGACAGGGTCCGATACGGAAGTGACTGTCGGCGTTCGTCCCGAAGCACTTGGCGTTTCGCTGGATGGCAATGGCGATGTGACCGCACAGGTCAACTCCTTCGAACAGCTCGGCGCGATCACGTACATCTATTCCGAACTGAAAAGCGGCGAGCGGCTGACGCTTCAATTGCCGAGCCAGATCCCATTGGCGCGTGGACAGGAAATTGGTGTGACCATGCCGACCGATCGACTGCATGTGTTTTCTAATGAAGATCATGGCCGCACGCTTGCCAATGCAAAGGTTCACTGAAGCGCCATGAGCATGAAAATGCGTGTTGGGTTGATTGGCACCGGCATGGTCGCGGGCACTTACGTCGATGCGCTTGCCAGTGCGGGCGAGCGGTTTGATCTCGTGTCGGTTGCTGCGAGCGGCATCGCAAGCGCGGAGGCTTTTGTTACGAAACATGGCCTTTCAGCGACACCAACAACGGTTGAAGCGATGGCCGCTGACGCGTCGCTCGATTTCGTGATGCTGACCACGCCGCCAAATGCACGGCTGGATATCGTGCAAGCGCTGGTAGCAGCCAAGACACCCGTCCTGATGGAAAAGCCGGTTGAGCGGACTTTGGCGGCGGCGACTCAAATCGTGGAGATCTGCGAGCAGGCTGATGCGCCGCTTGGCATCATGTTCCAGCACCGCGCCCGACCATCGGCACAAGCCATGCGCGATCTCTTGCAGACGCGTGACACGGGTTCACTGCATGCCGTCGAGATCAGCGTTCCCTGGTGGCGACCGCAGGCCTATTATGACGAGCCGGGGCGGGGAAGCTATGCGCGCGATGGCGGCGGTGTGCTGATCAGCCAGGCAATCCACACCCTCGATCTCGCGCTGACTTTCACGGGCGCTCCGACACAGGTGCAGGCGATGATCGCGACAAGTGGTTTCCATGACATGGAGGCTGAGGATTTCGTTTCAGCCGGGGTCACGTTTGACAACGGCGCTGTTGGCCATGTGTTTGCCTCGACCGCCAGCCATCCCGGACGCGCAGAGGAAATCATGCTCCACTACGCGAAGATTAGCATCCGCCTGCAATCGAACATGCTTGAGATCACCGATCAAAAGACCGGCGATACCGAAACCATCGGCGCCAGTGCAGCGACAGGGGCAGGCGCTGATCCGATGGCGTTCACGTCGGACTGGCACCGTTTCATGATCGAGAACTTCGCCGACCATTTGCGTGACCGAACGCCGCTTCATGCGCCAGGACGGTCAGCGCTAGCGGTTCATCGGCTGATCGCAGCCATTGAAATGTCAGGCCGACAAGGCCGCATAGTATCCATGGATGAAGTCGTATGAAGTTGCCAACGCCCGACCCCATAAAACTCGGTGTGATGGGCATCGATCATGGCCACATTTTCGGCATGTTGCAAAACATGGCAGGCATCGGCTGCACCTGTTCCCATTGGTGGTCTGCAGAAAGAGCGGTGACCCAAGACAAGTTTCAGGCCGTGTTTCCCGACCTGACGCAGGTCGATCATTACGGCACGATCCTCGGTGATCCCGACGTTAAAATGGTGTTGATTTCGGCGATCCCGGCGGATCGGGCGGACCTTGCCATCGCTGCGATGGAAGCGGGCAAGGACGTCATGGTCGACAAGCCGGGCTGCACCACGCTTGAGCAACTTGCGCGTATTCGCGAATGTCAGGCGAGAACCGGGCGCATATGGAGCGTGAACTTTTCGGAGCGTTTCGAGGTCGCTTCAGTCACCAAGGCGGAGGAGCTTGTCTTTGGCGGTGCCATCGGCACGGTCAAACAAACGGTCGGTCTTGGTCCGCATAAGCAGAATTTGCACACGCGGCCTTGGTGGTATTTTGAGCGCGATAAATATGGCGGGATCCTGTGCGATATTGGCTCGCACCAGATCGATCAATTCCTGCACTTTACCAAGTCTGAGAACGTTCGCCTGAGCCACGCCCTGGTGGAGAACACGACGCGCCCTGAGCATCCGGGCATGCAGGATTTCGGCGAGTTTGTGCTGAACGGTGACCGTGGTCATGGCTATGTGCGCCTTGATTGGTTCACGCCCAATGGGCTACCAACATGGGGCGACGGGCGGCTGACGATCCTTGGTGACGAGGGCTATATCGAGCTGCGCAAATACACCGACATCGCGCGTCAGGTTGAAGGCAACCAGCTTTATCTGGTCAACGGCGAAACATGTGAGCGCATCGACTGCAACGATGCAGGCTTGCCGTATTTTCCAAGGCTTGTTGCCGATGTGCATGACCGCACAGAAACTGCGTGCGGGCAGGTGCATACGTTCCGCACAATGGAGTTGGCCATTCGCGCGCAAATGCTGGCGGAGGCGAACAGAGACCATGGCTGAGACTATTGGTGTTGCAATTGTGGGTGCGGGCATTGGGGCGCACCATTTGGCGGGTTATCGCGCGCTTGGCGATCGCTTTGACGTGCGTTGGCTTTGTGATTTGGATGTTGGCCGCGCGCAGCAGGTGTTGGACAAGGCGGGAGCGACGGACACGCGTGTGACGGCGGAGTTGGACGATGTGCTGGCGGACGCCGATGTTGCGATTGTGGATGTGTGCCTGCCGCCGCATTTGCATGCGCCAGCTTCACTCGAGGCGTTTTCAGCAGGCAAGCATGTGGTTTGCGAAAAGCCGCTGGCAGGCAATGTGCTTGAAGCGGATCGTATGATCGCTGCCGCGCAAGCCACTGATCGCTTACTCATTCCGATTTTCCAGTACCGCTATGGAAAGGGTCTGTTCCAGGCGCTCGGCCTCATTGAGCGAGGTCTGGCGGGCAAGCCATACGTGGCAACGCTTGAGACGCATTGGAACCGAACCGCAGAGTACTACGCTGTCGATTGGCGCGGCAAATGGGCATCCGAACGTGGTGGTGCCGTGCTTGGCCATGCGATCCATGCCCATGATCTTTTAAGCCTCGTGTTGGGTGATGTGTCAGCGGTGAGCGCCATGGTCGACAGCGTAGTACTCTGCGGTTCGGTTC
>JBCBHR010000149.1:0-5540 GCA_038525365.1 Pseudomonadota bacterium
CATGATAATGCGGCCGATGCCGTAGTTGAACGCGTCCACCGCATTATCATGTTTGGCATTTTCGCCATGATGGCGGTGCTGCTCTGGTCGACGATCACGAAATTCTCCGACCAACCGTCATTGTGGACCCTGGAAGCCGCGCAGTTCGCCATGATCGCCTACTTCTTTCTCGGCGGACCCTATGCCCTACAGATGGGTTCGCATGTGCGCATGGACCTGTTTTATGACAGCTGGTCGCCGGAGCGAAAAGCGCTGGTGGACGCGGTCACGGTCTTCTTTTTGATGACCTACCTTGTGATCATGCTCTGGGGCGGATTGTCGTCGACGGCCTATTCGCTTGGCTATTTCGGATCGCAGCCCATCGGGTTCTTTTTCGGGCTTGCCACAGGCGCAGAAGAGCTTGGAACACTTGAGCGAAGCCGCACAATCTGGCGACCTTACCTTTGGCCCATCAAGACCGTGATGGTGGTCGGCATCATCCTCATGCTTTTGCAGGCGACGTCCGAACTTTGCAAAGACGTCCTGCGTCTGCGCGGCGAGGAGGTCTGACGCATGGCCTACGAGACGCTCGCGATTTTGATGTTCACCTCGATGATGGTGCTGCTGTTCACCGGACAGCGCGTTTTCGGCGCCATCGGATTTGTGGCTGTGATTGCCGCATTGGCGTTGTGGGGCGAACGCGGTGGGTTTGACGTGGCCTTTGCGCAATCGATCAAGCTGATGCGCTGGTATCCGCTTTTGACGGTCCCGATGTTTGTCTTCATGGGCTACGTCTTGTCGGAAAGCCGCATCGCCGACGATCTCTACCGCATGTTCCATGTGTGGATGGGCGGTCTGCGCGGTGGGCTTGCGATCGGTACCATCGCGCTCATGGTGCTCATTTCGGCGATGAACGGCCTGTCTGTTGCGGGCATGGCCATCGGCGCAACCATCGCGCTGCCGGAACTCCTGCGCCGTGGCTATGACAAGCGCATGGTGACAGGCGTCATACAGGCCGGATCGTCGCTCGGCATTCTTGTGCCCCCATCGGTTGTGCTGGTGCTCTACGCCATGATTGCGCGACAGCCTGTCGGTCAACTCTGGCTTGCTGGCATCATACCGGGGCTGATGATGGCAACGATGTTCATCGTTTATATCGCTGTGCGCTGCCGTCTCCAGCCAGAACTCGGCCCGGTCCTGTCGGATGAAGACCGCGCCATGCCCAAGGCGGAAAAGTATCGCCTGCTGCTGTCAGGCCTGCTGCCATTCGGCATTTTCTTCGCGATGATGATCCCATTTGTGAACGGCTGGACGTCATTGGTGGAGAGCTCCGCCATCGGCGCAATCACGGCCTTTCTTGCCGCGGTGCTGAAACAGCGCATGACGTGGCGGGTGTTTGAGACCTCGGTGAAAAACACACTCGGCATCACCTGCATGTTCATGTGGATCATTCTGGCGGCGCTGGCATTCGGCGCGGTGTTTGATGGGCTCGGCGCGGTTAAAGCCATCGAAAGTCTGTTCACCGAACAACTGGACCTGTCGCCATGGACGATCCTGATCTTGATGCAGCTAAGCTTCATCCTGATGGGCACGTTTCTGGATGACACGGCCATGCTGGTCATCGTGGCGCCGCTTTACATCCCGCTGGTCGGGGCGTTGGAGTTCGATCTCATCTGGTATGGTGTGCTGTACACGATCACCACGCAGATCGCGTATATGACGCCGCCGTTCGGCTACAACCTGTTCTTGATGCGCGCCATGGCACCTGCTGAAATCGGCCTGCGCGACATCTACCGATCCATCATTCCATTCGTTGCCATCATGGTGTTGGCGCTGGCGACCATAATGGTCTTCCCGCAAATCGCCCTGTGGCTGCCACAAACAATCTACGGGACCTAAGCGCCGCCAAGAAGCGCCGAACTGAAAGTGCAAACGTCAACAAAAGGGAGCATCTCCATGACGACAAGACGTTCATTCATCAAAGGCGCAGCCATTGCTGCGCCCGCCACAGCGCTTGCCACACCGGCCATCGCACAATCCACCATCCGCTGGCGTATGCAGACCTATGCCGGCGCAGCGCTTGCCGAGCATGTCATCGATCCGGCAATCAAGATGTTCAACACCATTGCGGGCGACCGCATGCAGATTGAGCTGTTCTATGCCGATCAGCTTGTGCCAACGGGTGAACTCTTCCAGGCCATGCAGCGCGGCACGATTGACGCCGTCCAATCGGACGATGACTCCATGGCATCACCGACCGAAGTGACGGTCTTTGGCGGCTACTTCCCGTTCGCTTCGCGCTATTCACTCGATGTGCCGGTGCTCTTCAACCAATACGGCCTGAACGAAATCTGGGACGAAGAATACTCAAAGGTCGGCGTCAAACATATCTCGGCTGGTGCGTGGGATCCGTGCCATTTCGCGACCAAAGACCCAATCCGCAGCCTCGCCGACCTGCAAGGCAAGCGTGTCTTCACCTTCCCGACAGCGGGCCGCTTCCTGAGCCAGTTTGGCGTTGTTCCGGTCACCCTGCCTTGGGAAGACATCGAGGTTGCGGTCCAAACCGGCGAACTCGATGGCATCGCATGGTCCGGCATCACCGAGGACTACACCGTCGGTTGGGCTGACGTGACCAACTACTTCTTGACCAACAACATCTCCGGCGCGTGGGCCGGGTCCTTCTTTGCCAATATGGAGCGCTGGAACGAACTGCCCGAAGACCTGCAAACGCTCTTCCGCGTCTGCTGTGACCAGTCACATTACTACCGGCAGTGGTGGTATTGGGGCGGCGAGGCCAATCTGCGCGTCAACGGCACCAAGATGGAATTGACCTCCATCCCAGACGCCGAATGGGCGCAGGTCGAAGCCGCAGCGCGTGTCTTCTGGGATGAGGTAGCTGCTGAATCCGAGACGAAAGCAAAGGTCGTCGAAATTTTCAAACAGTACAACGCCGACATGGAAAAGGCTGGCCGTCCGTACCGTTACACATAAGACGAGCGAACAGACCGGTCCGCGTTAGCGCGGGCTGGTCCTTACATTACGCACAATGTCTAGGAACCATCCTGTGTCGAAAACCTGCTCGATATCGATCACATCCCAGCCTGCTTTGATAGCCGCCTCGTACTCTTCGGCACGCTCTGGTTCGAAGTCGATAAGAGCCAAATATGCATCCGACTTAGCGCTCGCCAGAACATCCGGATATACTTCGTTGGCATGCCGTTTGAGGCTGGGACTGTCGCGCAGTAGCCTCGCGACTTGGCGACGCTGTTCCCGTACCGTGCGCCTCCAGCCCGGTTTCGGGTCTTCGGCCACGCTGACCGACAGTTTGATCAAATGCACTAGGATCGTTTCGAGCCGATTTTCCAGTTCCCGCTTGAGGCTCTTGCCCAAATCCTCGATTTCCTCCAACAAATTCGGAAGATCGACCTGGTCAAACTCCCTGGCGCGTAGCGCAGCAGTTTGCGCTTCCAGCCAAAGCAGAAAGTCTTGGTCGTAGTCCCCGGCCTGTGTTTTACCGAAAGGCTTTTGAATGTTCATAGGCACACCTTAGCACAGGGACTGTTCCAATTTCCATGCTTGTCCTCGACCAGTGGGCGAGTGCCAGTATTTCAATGTTAATGAGAACACCGATGGGATTAATCAGTTTTGAAGAGCTGAAAGCGCTTTCGCAAGAAGACGCAATCGACACAGTGCTGGTTTGCATGGTGGACATGCAGGGCCGCCTTATGGGCAAGCGGTTTCACGCGTCCAACTTTGTTGAAAGCGCACACGCTGAAACCCATTGCTGCAATTATCTGCTGGCGACCGATCTCGAAATGGCGACGCCGGACGGCTATGCGTCCACAAGCTGGCGCAAGGGTTATGGCGACTACGTCATGAAGCCTGATCTGAACACCATCCGTCCGCTGCCATGGCTCGATGGCACGGTCATGGTGCTCTGCGACATCCTCGATCATCACACTCATAAGCCTGTGCCGCACTCGCCGCGCCATGTCTTGGAGGTCCAGATTGAACGGCTCAAGGCACTTGGTTTTGAAGCGAAGATGGCGACCGAGTTGGAGTTTTTCCTGTTTGAAAAGCCACTCGACGCACTGCGCGATGAGGGCTACCGCGACCTGAAACCGATCAGCGGCTACAATGAAGATTATCACATCCTGCAAACAACCAAGGAAGAGCATGTCATGCGCACGCTGCGCAACACGCTCGTGGCTGCCGGGGTGCCGGTAGAAAATTCAAAAGGCGAGGCGGAAGCCGGGCAAGAAGAGCTCAATATCCGTTACGACGTAGCACTTGCCTGCGCCGATCACCACACGATTGCCAAACACGCGACCAAGGAAATCGCCTGGCAAAAGGGCCATTCGGCAACGTTTTTGCCCAAATGGCACAAGGATCGTGTCGGCAGCGCGAGCCACGTTCACATGTCGATCTGGACGGATGGCGCAAACGCCTTTCACGATGCAAAAGGTGAGTATGCGATGTCGGCGGTTATGCGCCATTTCATGGCTGGGCTGATCGCCTATGCACGCGATTACACGTGGTTCCTTGCGCCCTATGTGAATTCCTACAAGCGTTTTGCGCCGGGCACTTTTGCGCCAACGAAAACGGCTTGGTCGGTGGACAATCGCACTGCCGGTTTCCGGCTCTGTGGTGACGGCACCAAAGCGGTCCGCGTCGAATGCCGCATCCCCGGATCGGACATGAACCCCTACCTGGCGCAAGCGGCTTTGCTCGCCGCTGGCATCAAGGGCATCGAGGAAAACATGCCACTCGCGCCTGCCACCGATGGCGACATGTATGCAAACGACGATGTTCCCGAAATCCCGCGCACGCTGCGCGACGCCATCGAGACGCTGCGCGGATCGGCCATGCTGCGAGACGCCATGGGCGATTATGTGATTGACCACTATGTGCGCTGCGCCGAGTGGGAGCAGGAAGAGTTTGACCGCGCCGTCACCGATTGGGAAATCGCGCGCGGATTTGAGAAGGCCTGACACCAGTGAGCCAGAAACCCATCCAATGCGTGTCTCCCATCGATGGGAGTGTTTATGCCGAGCGTATGCCGCTAAGTCCGGAAGTTGCGAAAGCCACAGCAGCTAAGGCAAGGGCCGCAAAAGCCTTGTGGCGCGATACCCCGCTCGAAATCCGTATTGACCTTGTCATGAAAGCGGTCGCTTACATTGGTCTGACGACTGATCGCATGGTGACTGAACTCGCCAACCAAATGGGCCGCCCGGTGCGGTATGGCGGCGAGTTTGGGGGCTTTGAAGAGCGTGCACACTATATGGCGTCGATTGCTGCCGATGCGCTCGCGCCAATCGAGATCGAAGACTCCGACGCCTTCGTGCGCTTCATCGAGCGTGAGCCGCAGGGCGTGGTCTTCGTCGTGGCGCCTTGGAACTATCCCTACATGACAGCGATCAACACGATTGCGCCTGCGCTGATTGCGGGCAACACGGTCGTGCTGAAACACGCCTCGCAGACCATCCATATTGGTGAACACGCCTTCGGGGAGGCCTGCCGCTTCAAACGCGTCCGCCAAGTGTTCTCCGACAAGGATGGTC
>JBCBHR010000150.1:0-5532 GCA_038525365.1 Pseudomonadota bacterium
CGCAATGGCGAGGAGAAAGAGCATCAGAGCGCCATAAGCCACAATCAGAGGGCGCAAGCGCGAGACTTCAAAATTGGGCGTCAGGCAGCCAACAAAGACAAGCGTCACGAAGAGAAAGACCGGGAGCGACCAATTTGCGGTCAGCGGCGACCAAACCAGTATGCCAAGCAGCATTGTAAACACCACACTGCCGACAACGACGAAGAGCGCGACACTACCGGTTGCCGTCACAAAAAATGCCGCTGCTGCAGCCCGCGCATCACTCAACACAGTGTCACGCGGCCGCCAGAGGACTGCCAGAGCCAACAGGCCGGGCAAGGCGTAGATGATCTGCGCGGCGAAAAACTCGATCTGCCGGAACGCGATGTTGGAAATCGTGGTCTCCCCCTGCTCCGCCGCCGCAAAGACAATCGGTGCAAAATCATTGGCGAAAAGCCAATGCACATGCATCGCAGCCAGCGGTGCGAAACCTGCAATCACCCAGAGGAGGCGCGGCGAAAGGAGCACCATTCGCGCGGGCTGGAACCAGAACGCATGCGCCGTCAGTGCCATCAGCAAAACGGCGGAATGATACTTCGCCAGCATCGCTAGCGCCGCTGCAAAGCCAAGCGCGGCAAGCCGCAGCGCCGTTGGGCGCTCGATACTGATCACATAGAGATAGGCCGTCAGCGCCCAAAACGGCAGCATGGCGGAATTGGCATTATAAATTTGCGCCTGAAATCCAAGCAGCGGCAACAGGATCGCCACGGCAACCATCACAACCTGCCGCTTCGGCTCAATCACACGCCGCGCGAGCAGCAGGATGATGCAAAGCGAAAGCGCAAGATTGATCGACGCCAGAAACCGATAGGCGAGATTTGTGCGCGGAAAGACCTCAAACCACGCAGCCGTGATCCACCCAAACAGCGGCGGGTGACTGGAGTTGCCCCACTGCCACCGGATGCCCCATCCGTGGTTTTGGAGCATGTCGCGATAGCTATCCAGATTGTAGTTGGCGATGTTGGTGAAGAACGCCCAGAAGACAGCCGCAGTGACGACCATGGCTAGAGCCGTACCAGACAGCGGATATGGAAAACGCGCCGCATGACCATCGTCGCGGCGCGTTTGCTGTGTGTTCAGTTCTCCAGCTGTCACGGCGTCTCCACCTGCACCCGTCACCTTTGCGGGAATGCGATCCCGAAGCGCGCCCAGTGTGCCGGAGCTTCAATCAGCGTGAGTAGAATTCGACGACGAGATTTGGTTCCATCATCACCGGATACGGCACATCACTCAGACCTGGCATGCGAACAAACGTCGACACCATTTTGGAGTGATCAGCTTCGCAATAATCGGGCACATCGCGCTCGGCGAGTTGTGTCGCCTCAAGCACCAGCGCCAATTGCTTGGACTTGTCCTTGATCTCGACCACATCGCCTGCTTTCAGGCGATAGGATGGAATGTTGACGCGTTGCCCGTTGACCTTGATGTGGCCGTGGTTGACGAACTGGCGGGCCGCAAAGATTGTCGGCACAAATTTCGAGCGATAGATGAACGCATCAAGACGGCTTTCCAGAAGGCCGATCAGGAGCTCCGGCGTATCGCCCTTGCGGCGGGATGCTTCGTCATATGTCTTGCGGAACTGCTTCTCGGAGATATCGCCGTAATAGCCCTTGAGCTTTTGCTTGGCACGCAGCTGAACACCGAAATCGGACAGCTTGCCCTTGCGGCGCTGGCCGTGCTGGCCGGGGCCATATTCGCGGCGATTGACCGGAGACTTGGGGCGACCCCAAATGTTTTCGCCCATACGGCGGTCGAGTTTGTATTTCGCAGATGTGCGCTTGCTCATCGCATGTCCTTTCAAAACAAGAGCACCCGCAATCATCATGATCACGGGCTGAAGGAATGCGCCCTCCTTTGAAACCCTATCGGGCTCCTGACAGGTCTCGCCACGCACGCTTTGCGGAAGAAACCACGGGACACAAATAAACCCGCCAAAGCGGGATGGCGGTTGCTAGTCTGGCATCCGCCCAATGTCAACATCGGCCAACCCGCTTGGCGCGGGATTGAGGCCAAAGCCCTGCACGAGCCGCTTGACGCTTACGGGCGGGTCGTCTGAGGTGAAAAACGCAATGTCACGCGCGCCGGGGTCGCGGGGCGAAAACGTCATCTTTTCCGTCAACGTCAAGGCGCGCCGGGCGATGGCTTCTGATGTGTCAATCCAATCAACCGGCCATGGCGCGACTTTGCGCATACGGTTCACGAGGAACGGATAGTGCGTACAGGCAAGCACCACGATGTCCGTGCGACGACCGCCCTCCTCCATGAAGCATGGCGCGACTTCGCTCTTCACCGCGTCTTCGCCCACGAAACCATCTCGCATATAGGTTTCGGCCAGCGCGGCCAGGTTTTCGCTGCCGACCAGCCGGACATGGCATTGCTTTGCGTATGTTTCGATCAAGTCGCGTGTGTATTGCCGCTCAACTGTACCCGGCGTGGCGAGCACGGAAACCAAACCCGATGCCGTTCGCTCTGCTGCAGGCTTGATCGCCGGGACCGTGCCAACGAAAACGCGTTCGGGAAATGCCTTGCGCAGTGCCGCAATGCCAATGGTCGAGGCAGTGTTGCAACCGATGACCACCAAGCCCGGGTTGAACCGTGGCAGCAGGTTTTCAAACAGCGCCAGCATCCGCGCCACCAGCGCATTCTCCGGCCAGGCGCCATAAGGAAAGGCAGCATCGTCGGCGACATAGACATAGCGAACATCCGGCAGGATGATCCGCGCTTCCTTGACCACCGACAATCCGCCAATGCCGCTGTCGAAAAACAGGATCGTCGGGTTGACCAGCGCGTCATTCATCGTCGGCGTCCCGATTGGCAGAGCGGCGCGGATCATCGTCCGGCGAACCGGCGCCGCGTGGCCGCTCGGGCGAAAACCGGTCGAGCGATGAAATCACACCGCGCAGAAGACGCACCTCATCAGCGGAAAAGCCGGGCCTTGTCAGCACGGCACGCAGGTTATCGGTCTGCACCGGCTTTCGAGCCTCTGGCCGGAAATAGCCACGTACATCAAGTGCCGCCTCCAACTGACTGAAAAGTCCGAACAATTCATCCTTTTCAGCTGGCTCATATTGAGGCCCCGCGAATGGCAAACCCGCATCGGGCAATTCCCGTGTGCCCATGTACTCATACGCCATCAGCAGCGCCGCCTGCGCGATGTTCAGCGACGCATAGGCAGGATTGACCGGAAAGGTGACGATGTCGTCGGCCAGCCCGACCTCATCATTGCGAAGACCGGTGCGCTCGCGACCAAACATGATGCCCGTGCGCTGACCTGCGCGTTCGCGCCCCGCCATCGCGCGGCACGCCTCGCTTGGCCCAAGTACAACCTTGAACCCATCACGGTGTCGCGCCGTCGTCGCTACCACATATTTCAGGTTGGTCAGGGCTTGTGAAAGCGTTGGGCAGAGGAGGGCCTTGTCGAGCACATAGGTTGCACCTGCCGCAGCAGCGTCTGCCTTGGCGTTCGGCCAACCATCGCGCGGATTAACGATGCGCAATTCGTCCAATCCGAAATTGGCCATCGCCCGTGCAACCATGCCAATGTTCTCGCCAAGCTGTGGTTCGACGAGGATGACGGCAGGCCCGCCCGTCAGCATGTCCCGGTTTTTGTCAGTTCCCGCCACGTCATCCAACCACTTGGCACTTCACGCAAAATACGCTCGGGATCGATAACGCGAATTGCCAAGAAAGTAAGCCTTTACATACACCCAAAGCGGCGTATGCAGCCCCAAACCGCTTTGCTATAGCGCGTGCACGTCGGGGCAGGCGAACAGAGCCTGCATCTCCCAAAATTCGTTTTTCCAGAGGTACCCCATGTCCAAGATCAAGGTTGAGAACCCGGTCGTCGAACTCGACGGCGATGAGATGACACGCATCATCTGGCAGTTCATCAAGGACAAGCTGATCCACCCCTACATCGACGTGAACCTGGAGTACTACGACCTCGGCGTCGAATATCGCGACAAGACCGATGACCAGGTCACCGTCGATGCAGCCGAAGCCATCAAGAAGCACGGTGTCGGCGTCAAATGCGCGACCATCACGCCGGATGAAGCGCGTGTGGAAGAGTTCAACTTGAAACGCATGTACCGTTCCCCAAACGGCACAATCCGAAACATCCTCGGCGGCGTGATCTTCCGCGAGCCGATCATCATGCAAAACGTGCCACGTCTTGTTCCAGGCTGGACAAAGCCGGTCATCGTCGGCCGCCATGCCTTTGGCGATCAATACCGCGCCACAGACTTCCGTTTCCCCGGCAAGGGCAAGCTTTTCATGAAGTTTGTTGGCGAAGACGGCAAAGAGCAGGAGTATGAGATTTTCGACGCGCCTGCCGCCGGCATCGCCATGGGCATGTACAATCTGGACAAGTCCATTGAGGATTTCGCCCGGGCATCGCTCAACTACGGTCTGCAGCGTAAGGTTCCGGTTTATCTGTCGACGAAAAACACCATCATGAAGGTATATGACGGTCGCTTCAAAGACGTCTTCCAGGAGATCTATGAGGCCGAGTTTGAGGCTCAGTTCAAGGAAGCGGGCATCTGGTATGAGCATCGTCTGATCGACGACATGGTCGCAGCCAATCTGAAATGGTCGGGCGGTTATGTCTGGGCGTGTAAAAACTACGATGGCGATGTGCAATCCGACACCGTCGCGCAAGGCTTCGGCTCTCTTGGCCTCATGACCTCCGTCCTGATGA
The DNA here is from genome assembly GCA_038525365.1 of Pseudomonadota bacterium. Lineage (GTDB taxonomy): Bacteria > Pseudomonadota > Alphaproteobacteria > Rhizobiales > Rhizobiaceae > JBCBDX01. Next base: position 4,736 of record JBCBHR010000150.1, read on the forward strand.
CGCCGGACGGCAAGACCGTCGAAGCGGAGGCCGCGCATGGCACGGTGACGCGTCACTATCGCCAGCACCAGAAGGGCGAAGACACTTCGACCAACTCCATCGCCTCGATCTTTGCCTGGACACGCGGCCTCGCGCACCGTGCGAAACTTGACGGCAACGATGCGCTGGCGAAATTCTCAAAAACACTCGAACAGGTCTGCATCGACACGGTCGAGAGCGGCTACATGACCAAGGATTTGGCGCTGTTGATTGGCCCTGACCAAAAATGGCTGACAACGACAGGCTTCCTCGACAAGGTTGATGAGAACCTTCAAAAAGCCATGAGCTGATATCAGCCAACAAGAGTTGCGAAGCGGCGTCCATTCGGGCGCCGTTTTTCGTTGCAAAAAGCTTAGGGTTTGGGAGACTGACGCGATGAAGATCGGGATCATCGGAACCGGACAAGTGGGTGCCGCCTGCGCGTTCGCGTGCGTCATGCGCGGCGTGGGCACGCAGCTCGTCCTGGTCGACCACAATCCAGCGCTCGCCAAGGCGCAAGCCGAAGACATTCTCCACGCAACACCCTTCTCCGAGAGCATTCCGGTCACCCATGGCGACATCGACGCTCTTGCAGGCTGCGGTATCGTGATGATCGCGGCTGGCGTTCCGCAGAAGGACCCAAGCGAAACGCGCCTACAATTGCTCGCGCGCAACGCTGAGGTCTTTGCCGAGGTCATCCCTCAAATCTTGAAGGCGGCGCCTGACGCCATCCTGCTGATCGCATCGAACCCCGTCGATGTGATGACGCATATGGCGCT
>JBCBHR010000151.1:0-5522 GCA_038525365.1 Pseudomonadota bacterium
GGCCTGCAAAAGGGCACCGTCGCCGACACATTCTGCGATCCGGCCGTGACGCAGCCGCTTGAAGCGCAGCCCATCGATCCGCCAACCGTAACGATGAGCTTCATCGTCAATGATTCCCCACTTGCAGGCACTGAAGGCGACAAGGTCACCAGCCGCGTCATCCGCGACCGTCTGATGAAGGAGGCCGAGGGCAATGTCGCGCTGAAGATCGAGGATTCGTCTGAAAAGGATTCGTTTTATGTCTCCGGTCGCGGCGAATTGCAGCTCGCCGTCCTGATCGAGACCATGCGGCGTGAAGGCTTTGAACTGTCCATTTCGCGCCCCCGCGTGGTCATGCAAAAAGACGACAACGGCCAGCTTCTGGAACCCATCGAGGAAGTCGTCATCGACGTGGATGACGAGCATTCCGGTACGGTCGTGCAAAAAATGCAGGAACGTAAAGGCGATATGCTGGAGCTTCGCCCATCCGGTGGTGACCGTGTGCGGCTGGTCTTCCATGCGCCAACACGCGGCCTGATCGGTTACCAGTCTGAACTGATGACGGACACCAAGGGCACGGCGATCATGAACCGCCTGTTCCACGACTACGCGCCCTATCGCGGCGAAATCAAAGGCCGCACGAACGGCGTCCTCATCTCCATGGATCAAGGCGAAGCGGTCGCCTATGCGCTGTTTAATCTGGAAGATCGTGGCCCGATGGTCATCGATCCGGGCTCCAAAGTGTATCAGGGCATGATCATCGGCATCCACACGCGCGACAATGACCTTGAGGTCAACGTGCTGAAGGGCAAAAAGCTGACCAACATCCGCGCTTCAGGCAAGGATGATGCCGTCAAGCTGACACCACCGATCAAAATGACGCTGGAACGCGCACTGTCTTGGATCCAGGACGATGAACTCGTCGAGGTGACGCCAAAGTCCATCCGCCTGCGCAAACTCTATCTCGATCCCCATGAACGCAAGCGATTCGAGAAAAGCCGCAACGCGATTGCGAGCTGAAAAACACGGCCCAATCAGGTTGTGAACTTCGCGCTGCACAACGTCTGAAGGGTTGCCGGGTCCTGCGTCGTGCAGCATGGTCATCACATGTCGTTGTTAACCATCGATATACGTCCGGCGGCTGTGGGCGACGGGGAGGGCATTGCGCAGGTTCACGCGGAAGCGTGGCAACACGCCTATGCCGGCATCCTTCCGTTCACATCCCTGCGTGCGATGATCAACCGGCGTGATGCCCAATGGTGGGTTCGCGCGGTGCGCCGTGGCACGTCAATTCTGCTGCTGGAAATGGGCGACAAGATCGTGGGCTACGTAACCTATGGTCTGAACCGCGCGCGTGCCTTGCCGCAAGATGGTGAGATTTACGAACTCTATCTCCTGCCGGAATATCAGGGCCTTGGCCTCGGCAAGCGGCTTTTTTCCACCGCGCGCGATGATTTGCATCGGCTTGGTTGCTCAGGTCTCGTGGTCTGGACGCTGGATGAAAACATCAACGCCAACAGTTTCTACGCGCAGATGGGCGGCAAGGACATCGCCGAAGGCCATGAGATGTTTGCAGGCAAGGCGATCAAGAAGATCGCCTACGTTTGGGACTGACCGCTAAGGACTGAATGTCCGCACCGGAAAACCGGTTTTCAGCCCCTCTTCACCCACATATTTCGGCTCGTCGATCCGGCACCGGAAGGTCGCTACCAAGTCGTCTGCGGCCTTGCGCGCCAACATGTTTGCGTCGGCATTAGCCCGCGCATCCACATAGGCCATCACGCAGGCATCACTTGCGCCCGGCTGAGCGACCTTTGATACCACCAAAATCTCGCCCCGCGTTTCAGGCGTCGGCGATCCCGTCGCCGGATCCGCAAATTCGATGAACCAGCGCAGAATGCTCGCGCGTGGCACACCATCATGCAGTCGCCATTCGATCGTGTCGTTCACGCTGTTGAAGGTCTGAAAGCTCTCCCACGCGCCATCGGCATACCAGTCTCCAACGAAGCCGTAGAATATGGATGTGCGCAAATCATATTCCGAAAACAGCACGCCATAGCCGCCATGGCCCGGGCAGGCGAATGAACCGCCAATCTCATCGGCTTCAAACTGCACGCACTTTTCGCCGACCTCGAGCTTGGAATAGGTACTTGTGATCTCTACGGCCTGAACTTGCGCGATGGCCAACAAGAACCCGCACAACAACAAGAAAAGACGCACTCCCATGACCATCCTCCACCGATATGAACGCCGCATGACTGACGCATCTTACATCGCCATGACAACGCCGCCATCCCATAAGGTAGTGTTGCGCTTGGCATGAGCGTCGGCGTAGGTGGCGCCAAGGATTTCGAGGAGTGCACCATGCGTATCGACGCAATCACCATCGGCGACAACCCGCCCGAAGACGTCAATGTCATCATTGAAGTGCCGATGGGCGGCCACCCGATCAAATATGAGATGGACAAGGACGCAGGCACGCTCGTCGTCGACCGGTTCCTCTACACGCCGATGTCTTATCCGGGAAACTATGGCTTCGTTCCGCACACGCTCTCCGATGACGGCGACCCCATCGACGTGTTAATCGCCAACACCCGCCCGCTTGTGCCCGGCTGCGTCATCAACGCGCGTCCGATTGGCGTCATGCTGATGGAAGACAATTCCGGCCAGGACGAAAAAATCATCGCCGTCCCGTCGCACCATCTGACCAAGCGTTATGACAAGGTGCAAAACTATTCAGACCTGCCAGAAATCACGGTCCAGCAGATCGAACATTTCTTTGAGCACTACAAGGATCTGGAGCCCGGCAAATGGGTCAAGACCGGCGGCTGGCAGGGCGTGGAAGTTGCGCAACACCTTATCGTTGAAGCCATCGAGCGTGCAAAGACTGCCTGAATTCACCCGCTAGAGGGCGGATAGCCGCGCCCTGAGCGCCTCACTATCGGGTGCGGACACCGTCTTCATACGGCTGGTCTCGCCACGCCTAATGGCCAGTGCTGATTTGGCGATGCCAAACTCTTTGGCGAGCAATTTGATCACCGCTTTGTTGGCGGCACCATCTTCGGGCGCTGCACGCACCTTGACCGCCAGGCGCAACGTTCCGTCTGCCTGTAGCTCCACCGCGCCGACCAGATCGGCATGCGCGTTGGGCGTAACCTTGATGAAAATCTCAATATCCGCCGCGCCACCACCGGCGTCAGCAGCAATCCGGTAGGCCAAGGCGTCTTTACGCGATTGCCGGGTAGAGCACGTTCACGACGAACTGGCGCACGAAATAGATGCCGATAAAGAGCACAATCGGCGAAATATCGATGCCACCGAGATCCGGCAGGAAACGACGGATGGGTCGCAGCAGCGGCTCAGTCGCCTTGTACAGAAACTCGCCGATAATCCCGACAAATCGGTTCGACGAGTTGACGACGTTGAACGCATAAAGCCATGAAAAGATGATCGCGGCGATAACAATCCATGTGTAGATGTCGAGTGCGTAAAGCAGTGTCTGAATGATGGTGAGGCCCAAGGGTCCGGCTCCGTCGGTGTGGCTGTTGCCTGTCAGTTAAGCTTTGCAGGCGCGTGGAGCAAGGCGCGCCACCAACCGTCTTTATTTCTTTGCCACCACGGCCCGATCCGCGTAACCGCAGGCCATGGACGCGCAATCGGACAATTCGATCCCGGACGGACGTTTCGTGGCGTTTCGCCACCCGGCCTATACCAAGTATTGGGCGTCGCGTTTTCTGGCGACGCTGGCCGCGCAGATGATCGCGGTCTCCGTCGGTTGGCAGGTTTACGACCTGACCCGCGATCCGCTTGATCTCGGCATCATTGGCCTTGTTCAATTCGTTCCGCTTTTGCTCTTGGTGTTTGTGACGGGTGCCGTTGCCGACCGTTTTGGCCGCCGCAATGTCATGGTGATTTCCATTGCCGGTGAACTGATTTGCGCACTTGGCATTTTGTACTTTTCATTCGGTGGCCTGACATCGCCGCTGCCGGTATTTATTGCACTTGCCGGAATTGGCGTTGCGCGCGCATTTTTGGGGCCAGCGTCACAGTCGCTCGTAGTCAACCTTGTCCCGCGCAAGGTCTTCCCAAACGCCGTGGCGTGGAACTCCTCCGCCTGGCAGGTCGCCTCAATTGGCGGACCGGTGCTTGGCGGGCTGCTTTATGGGCTCGGCGCAACATTTGCCTATGCCGTTGCAGCGCTCCTCATGGGCGTCTCAATGGTGCTCGCCATGATGATCCCCAAGCCCGCTGAACGTGGCCAGGTCGAGCGCGTGACGCTGTCATCGCTTTTTGAGGGCATACGCTATGTGCGAAAGGAACGCGTGGTTCTGGGCGCGATTTCGCTCGATCTCTTCGCAGTGCTGCTCGGCGGTGCTGTGGCGCTGCTTCCGGTCTTTGCGCGTGATGTGCTGGAGACGGGTCCATGGGGGCTTGGCCTGTTACGCGCGGCGCCGGGCATTGGCGCAGTGCTGACCGCCGTCTGGCTCGCCGCGTCGCCGGTGCGCGATCACGCAGGCCGTATCCTGTTCATTTTTGTGGCCCTGTTTGGCGTGTTCACCATCGTCTTTGGCTTGTCGACGATCACATGGCTGTCGATCATCGCGCTTCTGTTCGTTGGGGCGACAGACGCTGTCAGCGTCTACATCCGAGAAACGCTCATCCAATTGTGGACACCGGACGAGGTGCGCGGGCGGGTGAACGCGATCAACATGGTGTTCATCGGCGCATCAAACGAGCTGGGTGAATTCCGAGCAGGCGTCGTCGCCGCTTGGATCGGCGCTGTGCCTGCGGTTTTGCTGGGTGGTGTGGGTGCCGTCGGCGTTGCCGGTCTGTGGGCTTGGCTGTTCCCGCAATTGCGCAATGCGCGCTATCTGGACAGGGCGGACTGATCCATGAGGCCGCGCGCATCGGCCTTTTGCTCATTGCCACCGCGTTCGAATATCAACGTCAAAAACTCGTCCAGCCAGCGCCGCATGGACGCATCGTAAAGCAAGCGGCCCTGCAAATGGTCACGGCCAACTTGCGCGTTTGGCAACACGAAACGATGCGCACCACGCACGGCCCATCGGTGCATCATCACTTGGGTTAGCTCGGCGTGGAATTGCACCGCCCAAGCATTTTCACCATAGCGAAAAGCCTGGTTCGGATAGGCGTCCGAAGACGCCAGATGCGTCGCGCCTGTGGGCAATGAAAACCCCTCACGGTGAAACTGGTAGACCATGTCCGGCCATGACATCAGCCGTTCACCCGCTTCGGTTGCCTCAAGCGGATACCAACCGATTTCCACCTGCTCGTCGGAGCGCCCGGAAACCGCGCCGCCCAGATGGTTGACCAACAGCTGCGCACCAAGGCAAATGCCGAGAAACGGCTTGTTCTCGCGCAGCGGCACCGCCATCCAATCGGTCTCGTGGCGCACGTAATCGTCGGTGTCATTGGCGCTCATCGGCCCGCCAAAGACCACCGCGCCGCTATGATCTTCCAGCGTGTCTGGCAAAAAATGCCCGAGCGGCGGTCGGCGGATGTCGAGCGGGTAGCCGCGTGCC
>JBCBHR010000152.1:0-5485 GCA_038525365.1 Pseudomonadota bacterium
GTCCGATCATGGAATAGGCAACGGCGGTTGTTGCACCGAACGTGGATGCCAGAGCGAGAAACTCGCGGCGATCCATTTTCCCGTCTTTTACGCCCTTTGCCATGTCGACAATGTGCTTCGGCATTGCGGAGCCGTCGCGTTTGAAGAATGCCATTTATAACCTCCCAGGTGAATAGCATTGGAGTGCTCTAAGCCTTCAACACTGACGGGCATTTGTCAAAGCGCTTGCGGAACCTGCCAAGGTGAAGCCGCTGAGCCATCTTTTTGTATGGGCTCTCCGACGTTTTCAAAGGCAGCGGACTTTGGCGTGACCATCGGCGATGCTAGGAAAGATCAGCGATTCGGGGACAACAGCATTGGCAGAACAAACCATCGTCGGCGCAGCGCTCCTGGGCATTGTCGAGGGGCTGACCGAGTTCATTCCCGTCTCGTCCACCGGCCATCTTTTGCTGGCGGGCCATTTCCTCGGATTTGAGTCCACCGGCAAAACGTTTGAGGTGCTCATTCAAGTTGGTGCCATATTGGCCATCCTGAGCGTCTATGCGGCACGCCTGACGCAGATGCTCGTGTCGCTGCCAACCGATCCCGCAACTCAGCGTTTCGTCGGCGGCATCCTTTTGGCATTCATGCCCGCCGCAGTCATCGGAGCATTGGCGCATGACTTCATCAAGACGGTGCTCTTTGAAACGCCGCTCTTGATCTGCGTGGTGCTCATCATTGGCGGGTTCATCCTGTTGTGGATCGACAAGCTGCCCTTGAAGCCGAAATACGACGACGTCACCACCTATCCGATGCCGCTCTATTTCAAGATCGGGCTGTGCCAGTGCCTTGCGATGGTGCCGGGCACATCGCGGTCCGGGGCGACCATTGCGGGTGCGCTTTTGATGGGCACCGACAAACGCTCGGCAGCAGAATTTTCATTCTTCCTCGCCATGCCGACAATGGCGGGTGCGTTCACGCTTGATCTCTACAAGAACATCAACATTTTGACGTTCGACGATTTCCAGATCATCGCGGCAGGCTTTGTGACGGCGTTCATCTCGGCGGTGTTTGTGGTGCGCTATTTGCTCGACTACGTCGCCAAGCACGGCTTTGCGGTCTTCGCGTATTGGCGCATTTTCATCGGAAGTGCGGGCCTTCTTGGCCTTTGGCTTGTTGGCTAAAGCGCCATCAGACCCCGACGGACGAGATCGGCACCCAGAACCGTCATGCCGATGCGAAACCAAAACCGAAAGCGCTCTTCGGGAAACCACTTGAGCAGCTTTACGCCTGCCACCGTGCCCGCATAACCGGAGATCACCATCGCGATGATCAATGGGATCCACTCCGAAAATGCAAAACCCAGAACTCCGAACGCGATGACCTTGACGAAGTGCTGAAACATCATGCCGACGGCGGCAGATGCGACCAGCACTTCCTTGACGCCGAATTGCCGAGAGAACAGCGCGATCACCAATGGCCCGGTCGCACCCAGAAACATCGTCAGCACATTGGTGACGAACCCTCCAATGGCCATCGACACGTTGGACTTCGCCGCAACCGGCGGCAGCTTCACCCACATGATGACGATGACGAAGAGGCCGAGAACCGTTTTGAGGATGGCGTCGGGCAACTCCACCACGAGCATTGCGCCGACCAACGCGCCCGCGACACCGAAAACGAAGAACGGCGTAAGACGCCTCCAAGCGATATCGGATTTAAGTTGCCAGGCGCGACCGGCATTTGAGCCAAGCTGAACCATGCCATGCACGGGAATGAGCGCGGGGACGGGCAGGAAAAGGCCCATCAATGCCAGCAGCGTGACACCGCCACCCATGCCAAACGCGCCGGATATCGCCGACGTCAGGAAACTGGCGCCGACAAGAATGAAGCCAATGTGCGGCGCTATCGTATCGGGAAAGAGCGCGCCCAATGCGATCAAACGTCTTTGCGCGCGTCCGCCTCACGCCGGGCGGCATTGCGATATTGGCCGTGTTCGCGGAACTGCCAAAGATAGGTCGGCAAGATGGCTTCAAGCGTCTTGCCGGTGATGCCGATGCCGTCCAGCGTGCGGGCTTCGCGCTTGGCGTCTTCGGAGACGATATTGTCGCGCTTCAACAGCGTCACCTGATCTTCCGTCAGGATGGGGTTTGGCAGCATCTGCGCGATGCGTCCTTGAATGGATGCTGCCCAAAACGGGATGGAGGCAAAGGCGCGTTTTCGCTCGATGATTGCCAGCATCTCTTCCAGACACTGGCGGAACGTCAGCACTTCCGGCCCGCCCAGCTCATAGGTCTTGCCGCTTTGCAACTTGCCATCAATGGCAAGCGCAATCGCTTCGGCCACATCGCCCACATAGACCGGCTGAAACTTGGTCACGCCACCACCGATCAATGGCAACACCGGCGACAGGCGCGCCATGCCCGCAAACTTGTTGAAGAAGCCGTCTTCCGGGCCAAAGACAATCGACGGCCGCATGATGATGGAGTGTGCGCTGTGTGTATCGCGCACCCAATTTTCCGCGCGACCCTTGGTCTGGGCATATTGAGACTGGCCGTTGGCGTCGGCGCCAATCGCAGAGACATGCACCAGCGGAATGCCATTTGCCGCACATGCCTCAGCGACATTGCGTGCGCCCTGCTCCTGCACGGCGCGGAATTTCTGCTTGCCCGTTTCAAACAGGATGCCGACGAGATTGATGGCGGCGTCTGCGCCTTCAACGGCTTTGTCGACCGACTGCTTGTAGCGCAAATTGGATTGCACGGCCGTAATCTGTCCAACGTCGCCCAGGGGCTGCAAATGAAATGCAAGGTCCGGGCGGCGCACAGCGGCGCGCACACGGTAACCCCGCTTGGCAAGCGCGCGCGTCACATGGCGTCCCAGAAAGCCTGATCCGCCGAAAACGGTGATCACCTTGGGTTCAGTCATTGCGGTCTCTCCGGGGCTTTCTGCCGAGCACTTCGCTATTAGGCAGATATCGTCTTGTCTCGCGCCGCTACCTAGTCACAAATCACACCACGGTGAAGGGGGTCGTTTGGCGCATGTGATGGTCAGTCATCACATTGGCCAGGCCGACCGCGCATCTGCTTGACGCCGGAGCGGTTGGCTTTGGCCTTCAGACGCCGCTCGATTGAACCGCGTGTGGGCCGCGTCTTCTTGCGGGGCGGCGGAGGTGGCTCGATGGCGCGTTCGATGAGATCCATCAGACGGCTGCGGGCATCGTCACGGTTTCGCTCACGTGTGCGGTGACGTGTTGCCTCGATAATGATTTCACCGGCTTTTGTCGCGCGTCGGCCAGCCAGCTTCATCAGTCGTGCCCTTTGCGGCGCCGAGAAGATATCCACAGCGGCAGCATTGAAGCGCAATTGAACGCCGGTCGTCACCTTGTTGACGTTTTGGCCGCCGGGGCCGGACGACAGGATAAACACTTCGCTGAGCGCCCAGTCGGGAACAATCGCGCCATTGCTCAAGCGATGACCGCCCCCCTCAGTCATCATGCCCATCCACCCACGTCGTGATCTGCGAAAGCGGCTTGCGGGAGATCGCGGGAACTTTGGCGTCGGCGGCGGGATAGCCGGTGACGAGAAGGATTATGGGCTTTTCGTTTTCGGGCCTGGCGCAAATCTCCGACAAGAAGCCCATCGGCGCAGGCGTGTGGGTCAGCGTGGCCAATCCGGCATTGTGCAGGCTGGCGATCAGGAGGCCCGCAGCGATGCCAACAGATTCGCCGACATAATAGTTTTTGGTCCGACCGCCGTCGGCCTCAACGCCATAGCGCTCGGCGAACAGGACAATCAGCCAGGGTGCCTTTTCCAGAAACGGTTTTGAGGCGTCGGTGCCAAGCGGGGCGAGCGCCTTGAGCCATTCATCGCCCGCACGGCCCGCGTAAAACGCCTGCTCTTCGACCTCAGCCGTCACCCGGATCTTGGACTTGGTGACCGGATCGCTGATCGCCACGAAATGCCAAGGCTGTTGGTTGGCACCCGATGGCGCGCTTGCGGCGGTGGCGATGGCATCTTCGATGATGCTGTGCGCAACCGGCGCGTCCGAGAAATCGCGGACGGTGCGCCGCGCGCTCATCAACACCCGAAACGCAGCGGCACGCTCAGCCATTTCACTTTGGCTGCGCTCAATAAAGTCGAGCGGGATATGTTTGGCGTCGTCCGTCATGATGGCGCACCCATAGCGCCGCTTAGCGCACAAAAAAAGCGCGACCGAGGCCGCGCTTTTCAGATCGTCTCATGTTTGGCCGCAATTGCTATTCAGCGGCCTGAAGAAAAACCGGCGCCGCATTCGTCACCTCGGTGTCTACTGTGTCAGAGAACTTGACGAAATTGTCGGCGAACATGGTGGCAAGCTTTGCCGCCTGCGCGTCATATTCGGTCGGGTCTGCCCATGTGGAGCGGGGATCGAGGATCGCGGTGTCCACCCCTTCGACTGCGACGGGAACTTCGAAGCCGAAATTGGTGTCGAGGCGGAACGTGGCATCATTGAGAGATCCGTCCAATGCGGCTCTAAGCAGCGTGCGGGTCGCCTTGATCGGCATGCGATGGCCGACGCCGTATGCGCCGCTGGTCCAACCGGTGTTGACGAGCCAGCAATTGACGTCGTGTTCGGCGATCAGGGCGCGCAGCAGATTTCCGTACTCTGTGGGCTGGCGCGGCATGAACGGCGCGCCGAAGCAGGTTGAAAACGTTGCCTCGGGCTCGGTGACGCCTTTCTCTGTGCCAGCGACCTTGGCGGTGTAACCGGACAGGAAATGGTACATGGCTTGCGCCGGTGTCAGCTTGGCGAGCGGCGGCATCACACCAAAGGCGTCTGCGGTCAGCATGATGATGTTTTTGGGATGACCGGCGACGCCCGTGTCCGATGCGTTTGGAATGAAATGCAACGGATAAGCGATGCGCGTGTTTTCGGTCAGCGAGCCATCGGTGAAAACCGGGCGGCGCTGATCGTCCATGACGACGTTTTCGAAAACCGTGCCGAAACGCTTCGATGTTGCGTAGATCTCCGGCTCGGCTTCCGCAGACAGATTGATCGCCTTGGCGTAACAGCCACCTTCGAAGTTGAAGACACCGTTCTCGCCCCAGCCATGCTCGTCATCGCCTATGAGCGTGCGTTCCGGATCGGCAGACAGCGTGGTCTTGCCTGTGCCGGAGAGGCCAAAGAAGATGGCCACTTCGCCCTCATCATTGACGTTTGCGGAGCAGTGCATCGGCATGACGCCAGCATCCGGAAGAAGGTAGTTGAGCATAGTGAAGACCGATTTCTTCATCTCGCCCGCGTAAGTCGTACCACCGATCAGGACGATCTTGCGTGTCAGATCAACCGCGATGACCGTTTCCGTGCGGCAGCCATACTTGGCCGGGTCAGCGCGGAACGACGGCAAGTCGATGATCAGCATGTCGTGCTCAAAACCGGCCAACTCGCTGTGATCCGGGCGGATCAGCAAATTGCGGATGAAGAGATTGTGCCATGCCTTCTCGCATACCACGCGCGTGCGAAT
>JBCBHR010000153.1:0-5451 GCA_038525365.1 Pseudomonadota bacterium
CTTCAATGCAGCACAAGCCCTTCAAAGGTTCCTCTTGTCATTGTTTGCACTGCACAAGAGTGCACGGTAGGAGTGTGTCCAGACACTGACCAATCTTTTCAGGGACTTCTCCATTGGCCGCTATCAAGAAAATTCTCGTCGCCAACCGTTCTGAAATCGCGATCCGCGTTTTCCGCGCCGCCAACGAGCTTGGTATCAAAACCGTCGCGATCTGGGCGGAGGAAGACAAGCTCGCGCTGCATCGCTTCAAGGCCGATGAAAGCTACCAGGTTGGCACCGGGCCGCACCTTGAAAAGCCGATGGGGCCGATTGAGAGCTACCTGTCGATTGAGGAAGTCTTGCGCGTGGCGCGCGTCTCCGGGGCCGATGCCATTCACCCAGGCTATGGGCTGCTGTCAGAAAGCCCGGAATTTGTGGAGGCCTGCGCCGAGGCCGGGATCACCTTTATTGGGCCAAAACCCGAGACAATGCGTGCGCTCGGCAACAAGGTGGCGGCGCGCAACCTTGCGATTTCGGCTGGCGTTCCGGTTGTTCCCGCGACCGATCCGCTGCCCGATGACATTGAGACCATCAAGACAATGGCCAACGAGATCGGCTACCCGGTGATGCTCAAGGCGTCGTGGGGTGGCGGTGGCCGTGGCATGCGCGCCATCTACTCTGAAGATGATCTTGAGCGCGAGGTCACCGAAGCCAAGCGTGAGGCGCGCGCCGCTTTCGGCAAGGACGAGGTTTATCTGGAAAAGCTGGTGCAAAACGCCCGGCACGTGGAAAGTCAGATCCTTGGCGACACACACGGCAACGCCGTGCATTTGTGGGAACGCGACTGCTCCATCCAGCGGCGAAATCAAAAGGTCGTTGAACGCGCGCCTGCCCCCTATCTCAGCCATGAACAACGCATGGAACTGGCGAACAACTCACTGAAGATCGCCAATGCCACACGTTACATCGGTGCCGGCACGGTTGAGTATCTCATGGATGCCGACACGGGCGCGTTTACTTTATCGAGGTCAATCCGCGCATTCAGGTGGAGCATACGGTGACCGAAGAAGTCACCGGCATCGACATCGTCAAGGCACAGATCCACATCCTTGAAGGCCATGCGATTGGCACACCACAGTCAGGTGTTCCGGCGCAAGATGACATTGAACTGAACGGGCACGCACTGCAGTGCCGGATCACGACGGAAGACCCGGAGCAAAACTTCATTCCAGACTACGGTCGCATCACCGCTTATCGGGGCGCGACCGGTTTTGGCATCCGATTGGATGGCGGCACGGCTTATTCGGGCGCGGTGATCACGCGCTTCTATGACCCGCTGCTTGAAAAGATCACCGCTTGGGCGCCGACGCCGGAAGAAGCCATTGATCGGATGGACCGGGCTTTGCGCGAGTTTCGCATTCGCGGAGTGGCGACCAACCTCACATTCGTAGAGGCCATCGTAAGCCATCCGAAATTCCGCGTGAACGACTATACGACGAAGTTCATCGACAACACGCCGGAGCTTTTTGAGCAGGTCAAGCGTCAGGATCGTGCGACCAAACTGCTGACCTATCTGGCGGATGTGACCGTCAACGGCCATCCGGAGACCAAGGATCGTCCCAAACCCAATGCGGCAGCGCCAAAGCCGGAGGTGCCGTGGGTCGGCACGAAAATCCAACATGGTGGCACCAAGCATCTGCTCGACGAAATGGGGCCGGAGACGTTTGCGCAATGGGTCCGGGGCCAAAAGCGTGTGTTGCTGACTGACACGACCATGCGCGACGGTCACCAGTCCTTGCTCGCAACGCGCATGCGCACCGATGACATCGTCAAGATTGCAGGAACCTACGCCCGCGCGCTGCCGGACCTGTTTTCGCTGGAATGCTGGGGTGGCGCGACGTTTGATGTTGCCATGCGCTTCCTCACTGAAGACCCGTGGGAACGGTTGGCGCTGGTGCGCGAACAAGCGCCGAACATTCTGCTGCAAATGCTGCTGCGCGGCGCCAATGGCGTTGGCTACAAAAACTATCCCGACAATGTGGTTGAGGATTTTGTCGCGCGCGCTGCCGAGGGCGGCATCGACGTTTTCCGCGTCTTTGATTGCCTCAACTGGGTCGACAACATGCAAGTCGCCATGAAAGCCGTGCGCGACAACAATAAAATCTGCGAAGCGACGATCTGTTATACCGGCGACCTGCTCGACACATCGCGCCCAAAATACGATCTCAGCTACTATCTCGATTTGGCCAAGCGTTTGGAAGATGCCGGTGCACATATGCTGGCCGTCAAGGACATGGCTGGTCTTCTGAAGCCTGCCGCCGCGCGCGAATTGTTCAGCCACTTGCGCGAACAGACAGAGCTGCCGATCCATTTCCATACCCATGACACGTCCGGCATCTCGGCGGCGACTGTGCTGGCTGCGGTGGAATCGGGTGCTGACATCGTTGATGCTGCAATGGACTCGTTTTCAGGCAACACGTCTCAGCCATGCCTCGGCTCAATCGTCGAAGCACTGCGCGGCTCGGACCGCGACAGCGGTCTGGATGCGGAATGGATCCGCAAGATCTCCTTCTATTGGGAAGCGGTGCGCGAGCAGTATGCGGCGTTTGAATCGATCAGTCAGAGCCCAGCGTCAGAAGTCTACCTGCACGAGATGCCGGGCGGACAATTCACCAATCTGAAAGAGCAGGCGCGGTCGCTGGGGCTGGAAACACGCTGGCATGAAGTCGCGCGCATGTATCATGACGTGAACATGATGTTCGGTGACATCGTCAAGGTTACGCCCTCCTCCAAGGTGGTTGGTGATATGGCGCTGATGATGGTCAGCCAGAACATCGCGGTCGCGGACGTCGAAGACCCGGACAAGGATATCTCGTTTCCTGAGTCGGTGGTGTCGATGATGCGCGGCGATCTCGGCCAGCCGCCCGGCGGTTGGCCCGAAGCGCTGCAGCACAAGGTGCTCAAAGGTGAAGCGGCGTACACCGATGTTCCGGGTTCGCTTCTTCCGGCTGCCGACCTCGCGCAGGAAAAGGCGGATATCGAAGCGGCAATCAGTCGGCCTGTCAGCAAGCAGGAGCTTGCGTCCTATCTGATGTATCCGAAGGTGTTCACCGACTTTGCACTCACGCAGGAAAAATACGGCCCCGTCAGCACGCTGCCAACACCGATCTATTTCTACGGCATGAAACAGGGCGACGAGGTTTACGCCGAAATCGAGCGTGGCAAGACGCTTGTGATCCAATGCCTCGCCATCGGTGAGCCTGACGAGCAGGGCATGGTCACGGTCTTCTTCGAGCTTAACGGTGCGCCGCGCCGGATCAAGGTTCCAGATCGCGCCCATGGCGCATCCGCGGCAGCATCACGTGCAAAGGCCGAAGAAGGCAACGCCAACCATGTCGGTGCACCGATGCCCGGCGTCATTTCGACGATCGCCATCGAGCCTGGGCAAGACGTGCATAAGGGCGATGTGTTGGTCTCCATTGAAGCGATGAAAATGGAGACTGCGATCCACGCCGAACGCGATGGCACAATCGCAGATGTGCTTGTCAAAGCGGGTGACCAGATAGACGCAAAAGACTTGCTGGTTTCCTTTTCGACTTAGCGCCATTTGTCGCAAGGGGGAACAAGTGGCGCTCCACTCTTAACGGGCAGGAAATTTGCTTAACGTTTGGTTTCCTGTTCGTCTTGGTCTCAGTCCAATAGAAAAGGATGGAGGGACGACATGTCGATAAAGCCACCACTGATGCACCTGCCGATCGAAACGGCTGACACCGGATTTTATTCCGGCTTCAGCCGCTCGGTCGCGGTCATCTCAAAAGTAATCATTGCGGGCCTTGTGATCTGGGCTCTGGTGTTTCCAGAGCAAGCGGGCTCGGTGCTCAACACAATCAATTCGTTCATTTTGGCAAACACTGCCGCTTGGTACATTTGGATCGTTACATTTTTCATTCTGCTCTGCGGTGCATTGGCCATCTGGCCTGCCGCCGGGCGCATGAAGCTCGGGCTCGACGGGGACAAGCCTGAGTTCTCGAACTTTTCATGGTTCTCCATGATGTTTGGTGCCGGTATCGGTGTCGGCATGCTGACGTGGGCTGTCGCTGAGCCGGTCTATCATTTCCAGAACAACCCGGAGGTCATCAAAGGCCTTGTTGAAGGGTCAACCGCCGAAAACGTGCGCAACGCCTATAAATGGTCGTTCCTGCATTGGGGTTTGGGCGCTTGGGCCTGTTATGCGATCGCCGGTCTGTCGCTCGGCTTCTTCTGCTATCGCCGTGGATTGCCGCTCACCATGCGCTCTTCGCTGACGCCGCTGTTCGGCAAGACGCTCTCCGGGCCGCTTGGCGACCTGGTGGACATCGTCGCCGTTGTTGCGACCATCCTTGGCGTCGCGCAGACGCTTGGTTTTGGTGTAGAACAGTTTGTCTCCGGCCTCACACGCATAGGCATTGGCGGTCTGACCAATGAAGGCGGCACGGCCAATACCGTCGGCGTCCTCGTCGCCATTTGCGTGATCATGGTCGCATCGACCGCGTCCGCGCTTTCCGGCGTTGGCAAAGGCATCAAGTGGCTGTCGAACCTCAACATGGGACTTTCGATTTTCCTTTTGGCGTTCTTCCTGATCTTTGGGTCGACGTTCTTCGGCTTACAGGCATTGTTTTTCGGCCTTTGGGACTACATCGTCACTCTGCCGCAGACGCTGTTTACAGTTTGGCGCACCGATGGTGTGGAGGACTCAGTCGCAACCAATCTTGAAGGTTGGCAGGGTGCATGGTCGGTCTTCTACTGGGCCTGGTGGATCGCCTTTGCGCCATTTGTCGGCCTGTTCCTTGCGCGCATTTCACGGGGCCGGACGATCCGCGAGTTTGTCGTTGGTGCTATCCTCGTGCCGTCTCTGATGTGCTTCATCTGGTTCACATGGGCTGGCGGTACAGCGATTGATCTGGAACTCACCGGCGGCGCGGGTGGTGAAATTCTGAGTGCACCGGATGGCGACAAGATTTTTGCCATGGTTCTCTACATGCTGGGCGAGTCACTTGGCTGGATCATGTCGTTGATCATCGTGATCCTGCTCATGACCTATCTTGTCACGACCGCTGACTCCGCCGTCCTGATCGTCAACACGATCAACGCGGCCGGTGATGAAGGGCCAAAAGCGAAGCCGCACATTTACTTCTGGGGCGTTGCCCTTGGCGGCGTTGTTGCAGCACTTCTGATCGCAGGCGCCACGCCAGATGATCCGCGTGGGGGCATCAAAGCCATCCAGACCGCCATGGTCATCGGAGCGTTCCCGTTCTCAGTGGTGATGGTCTTGCAGTGCTTCTCGCTGATCAAAGCGATCTGGCGCGACACGCACCGCGAGAAAGCCGGGGTCGCAACAACGACCGATCACATCGATGCATCCATTCCAGACAATGTGGTGGGAGCGCCTGCGGAGTAACTCCCAGACGCCGACATGAGTTGAATGGAGCCGAT
>JBCBHR010000154.1:0-5442 GCA_038525365.1 Pseudomonadota bacterium
ATCACGCTGCCCTTTGCCGAAACTCTGCGTGACGTGCCGGTGGTTGGCCCGATCTACGCCGAACTCATCTCGGGCCATTCCATCCTGGTTTATCTGGCGTTTTTCGCGGTGCCCTTCACGTGGTGGGTTTTGTTTCGCACGCGCTTTGGTCTGCGTCTGCGCGCTGTTGGCGAAAACCCCGGCGCCGTTGATACGGCAGGGATTTCGGTCACATGGCTGCGTTACCGTGCGGTGATCTGCTGCGGCATTCTTTGCGGCTTTGCCGGTGCCTATCTGTCGGTCGCGCAAAATGCGGGCTTCGTCAAAGACATGACGGCGGGCAAGGGTTTCATCGCGCTCGCCGCGCTGATTTTTGCCAAGTGGAAGCCAGTCAACGCCATGTTGGCATGCCTTCTCTTCGGCTTTCTCGATGCGGTTGCGATCCGCTTTGCTGGCATCCGCCTTGGTGTGCTTGAAGTGCCGCCACAGTTCATGCAGGCGCTACCATACATTTTGACGGTCATTCTTCTGGCCGGTTTCATCGGCAAGGCAATCCCGCCGAAAGCCGGTGGCCAGCCCTATGTCAAGGAGCGTTGAGGTGGCCGATCTTGATTTGCTTTACGCCAAGGCGCGCGAAGCGATGGACAAGGCGCGGCCCACCTACTCCGACTTTCCCGTTGGTGCAGCGATCATGACCGCCGATGGTGACATCTTCATCGGCGGCAACATTGAGGTTATCTCCTACCCCGAAGGTTGGTGCGCTGAGACCACCGCGCTTTCGCACTACGTCATGGCTGGTGGTGGCGAAATCACCGACATCTGCGTGGTCGCCGAGAAGAAAGACAAATGTACGCCCTGTGGCGGTTGTCGGCAGCGACTTGCCGAGTTTGCACCACCGACGGCCAAGCTGCACCTTTGCGACATGTCTGGCATCGTCCAGACCCTGACCGTTTCGGAGATTTTCCCCTATGGCTTTGAAGCCGAAGTGCTGAGCGACAGGTAGTCCCATGGAAGCCACCGTCGATCTCATCGTCCGCAAACTTGAAGGCCTCGCGCCGCGCACTGCCTTTGTGTTGGGCTCCGGCCTTGGCGGCTTGGTTGATGCGGTCGAAAACCCGATCCGCATTTCATATGCCGATCTCGGTGGCTTTCCCGCTTCCGGCGTCACCGGCCATGCCGGTGACCTTGTCGCGGGACACATCGCGGACAAGCCAGTGCTGATGCTTTCCGGCCGGTCGCATTACTACGAAAACGGCGACGCCGCCGTAATGCGCAAGCCGCTGGAGATCCTCTATGGCCTTGGCATCCAAAACCTCGTTCTGACCAATTCCGCAGGCTCGCTGCGCGACGACATGGCGCCCGGCTCCGTGATGTTGATCACCGATCATATCAATTTTTCCGGCACCAATCCGCTGATTGGCGAGGAGACCGATGAGCGCTTCGTGGGCATGACAACCGCCTATGACGAGGAGCTGCGAGCCAACCTGATTGCGGCGGCAAACGCTGAAGATGTGGCAATGGCGAACGGGGTCTATATGTGGTTTTCCGGACCGACATTCGAAACGCCGGCCGAAATCCGAATGGCGCGCACGTTTGGCGCGGACGCAGTGGGTATGTCGACCGTGCCGGAGGTGATCCTCGGTCGGTTCCTCGGCCTGCGCTGCGCCGCCTGTTCCGTCATCACCAATTTCGGGGCAGGCATGACCGGCTCCGAACTGTCGCATGATGAGACCAAGGAAATGGCTCCGCTTGGTGGTCAGCGACTGCAAAAAGTGCTGACACGCTTCATCGCGGATATGGATTGACGCAAATGGAAGACACAAGCGCAAACGGCGTTCAGGAGCTCGCAAAGAAGGCGGTTGGGCTGATTGACCTGACCAATCTCAATGATGATTGCGCGGCGGATGATATCGTCAAGCTCTGCGAGCAGGCCCACACGCCTGCAGGTCCTGTCGCGGCGGTGTGCGTCTGGCCGCGGTTTGTTGGCCAGGCCGTTCGTGCTTTGGACGGTTCCGATATCCGCGTGGCAACCGTTGTGAATTTCCCCGATGGCGGGGACGATGTGCGCGCAACCATGCACGAGACAAAGCAATGCGTCGCCGACGGGGCTCACGAGATCGACCTCGTCATGCCCTATCGTGCCTTTGCATCCGGTGACGCCGAAATAACGCGCTCCATGATCTCCACGATCCGCGCGACGACCGATGGCAGCGCGCTCTTAAAGGTCATCCTCGAGACCGGCGAACTCAAAGACGCAACTTTGATTGCCGATGCCAGCGTACTGGCGCTCGCAGAAGGTGCGGACTTCATAAAAACGTCCACCGGCAAAGTTGCGGTCAATGCAACGCTTGACGCCGCGCGCATCATGCTGGATGCGATCAAGTCGCACGGCGACCGTGCCCGTGGTTTCAAACCGGCAGGCGGCATCCGGACCACCGAGGACGCGCAGGCCTATCTTGCGCTGGCTAGTGAGATCATGGGCCAGGGCTGGGCGACCAACGCGACATTCCGCTTCGGCGCATCGAGCCTGCTCGGCAATCTGCTTGCAACGCTCGACCTGTCTGATATCGCCGGTTCCGACAGCGCCTACTGACCCGAAAAAGCGGTCCCGATAGGCGCAATTTTCGTTGCGGGGAGGAACGCGCATGCTGGCTCAGGAAATCATCCGCATGAAACGGGACGGCGCGGCGTTGCCCGACGGCCTGATCAGCGAGTTCGTTTCCGGCATCACCGACGGCAGCGTGACGGATGCGCAGATTTCCGCGCTTGCCATGGCCGTTTTTTTCAATGGCATGAGCCGCGATGAGACAGTGGCGCTGACCTTGGCCATGCGCGATTCCGGTGAAGTCCTTGATTGGTCACATCTTGATCAGCCTGTGGTTGACAAGCATTCAACCGGTGGCGTCGGCGACAATGTCTCGCTCATGCTCGCGCCTATCGTTGCCGCGTGCGGCGTTGCCGTACCGATGATCTCCGGTCGCGGACTTGGCCACACGGGCGGCACGCTCGACAAGATGGACTCCATTCCCGGATATGTGTCGCAACCCGACAACGCGCTGTTTCGCAAGGTGACCGCCGAAGTCGGTTGCGCGATCATCGGCCAGACAACCAACCTCGCCCCTGCCGACAAGCGTTTCTACGGGGTTCGCGATGTGACCGCGACCGTTGAGAACCTGTCCTTGATCACGGCATCGATCTTGTCAAAGAAACTGGCCGCCGGTCTCGGTTGGCTGGTGCTCGATGTGAAGTGCGGCAACGGCGCTTTCATGGACGACATTGATGCCGCGCGGGCGCTCGCCGAAAGCCTCGTTTCGGTCGCCAATGGCGCGGGCACGAAAACCACCGCGCGCATCACTGATATGAACGAGACGTTGGCATCGTCGATCGGCAATGCCGTGGAAGTGCAAAACGCAGTGGACTTTCTGACCGGTCAGCATCGCGGTCCGCGATTGGAAACTGTGGTGCTGGCACTTGCCGCTGAAATGATTGCTACCTGCGGCGCGCAGCCAGATTTGGATGCGGGTATGAGCGCTGCGACCGCCGCGCTCCAAAGCGGTGCGGCGGCAGAAAAATTCGCAGAAATGGTGACCGCGCTCGGCGGTCCGTCAGACTTTGTCGAACGAGCAAGAAACCATCTGCCGAAAGCCCCGATCACCAAAGCCGTCACCGCGCCCGAAACAGGTCACCTGACTTCCATGGATGCGCGCAAGCTCGGTGTTGCTGTCGTGGAACTCGGTGGCGGACGTCGGCGTCGCGAGGATGCGGTTGATCCGGCGGTTGGCCTCACGGAGTTTGTGGCGACTGGCACCGCGCTCAGCAAAGGCGATCCCGTCTGCGTCATCCATGCCCGCAATGACGATCAGATCGCGCGCGCCGAAGCTGCGGTGTTGGACGCGATCACCATGGGTGACACGGTTGCCAAGATAACGTCACCGCTCATCGAGCGGATCGGCTAAACGTCTGATCACAGGCGCAGCACCAGATCGCCATTGCGATACTCAAATCCGCGCAGACGGTTCATGAACGACATGCCGATCAGAACGGTGTTGAGCGATTGATCGGGCAGCACCAACGCCTCCACATTGCGCACGCGGATGCTGCCAACTTCTACCATGTCCAGCACCACGGCGGCACCTTTGACGGTCCCGTTTGCTGTCGAGACGTCATACTTGAAGTCGTTGGGATGGAGGAAAAACCCCGCTTTGCGTGCGGTTGTTTCATTGATCGCAATGGTCGTTGCGCCGGTATCGATCAGGCCTTCGATGCGGTGCCGGTTGAGACGGAATTCCGCCGTGTAGTGCCCGCGCGGATTGCGCTGAATGTACTCGGTCCCGAAGCCCCCCGCTGGCACAGCTTGATCGTGGTCGATGCGCTGGGCACGCGGCGCCGCGGTTGGCTGCGAAGCTTTTGCCGCGACTTGCGCCGTCTCCTGCGCTTCCATCTTGGCGTTGATGTATTGGCCAAAACTCAACGCCATGAACGCTGCAACGAAGAGAAATGTCACGTGCCGAAACATAAGCGTCTCCCTCAATGCTCTCAAGGGTAGCGCATCGACACGCCAAAACGCTTAAACACCATGATCGGCAACGCCCGATGGTTACCGGCCCGTTACCGCACCTTACTTCGTGCCATACATCCGGTCACCGGCGTCGCCGAGGCCGGGCACAATGTAGCCTTTCTCGTTCAAACGGCTGTCGATGGACGCGGTCACAATTGGCACGTCGGGGTGCGCATTGGTGAAGTTCTCAATGCCTTCTGGCGCGGCGAGCAAACAGGCAAAGCGCAGATTGGCGGCGCCCCGTTCCTTCAATTTGTCGACGGCGGCAATCGCGGAATTGGCTGTCGCAAGCATGGGGTCGACCACGATCACCAAGCGGTCCGAGAGATTGTCAGGTGCCTTGAAGTAGTACTCGACGGCCTCCAGCGTTTCATGATCGCGATAAAGGCCGACATGGGCCACGCGTGCTGCAGGAACCAGATCAAGCATGCCGTCGAGCAGGCCGTTGCCCGCGCGAAGAACGGACGCAAAAACCAGTTTCTTGCCGTCCAAAACCGGCGCTTGCATGGGTTCCAGCGGTGTTTCGATGTCTTCGGTCGTCATCGCCAATTCGCGCGTCACCTCATAGCAGAGCAGAAGCGAAATCTCGCGCAGCAGACGGCGAAACCCGGCGGTCGACGTTTCCTTCTTCCGCATCTGCGTGAGCTTGTGCTGCACCAGCGGGTGATCGACGACGAGGACCTGTTTCATCTAAGTGCCTTTCTAAACGAACCGCGATTTTCTTAGAGCTTTGCCAGCAATTGCGCACGCGTTTCTTCGTCCACAAACGCCGCTTCGATGGCCTGCCGTGTGATGGCAACCAAATCGTCGTCGCTCAAACCAAAATGTGACTGCGCATAACCATATTCATGCATCAGGGATGACTGGAAATGCGGTGGGTCATCGGAGTTGAGCGTCACTTTCAC
>JBCBHR010000155.1:0-5414 GCA_038525365.1 Pseudomonadota bacterium
ATTGCATTGGCCGGTCGCGCGCGTTCCTTGTTGCAGACACCGCGTTCGCTGAAAATCATGAACCGGATCGCCGCAACGTTTCTGGGTGGTGCTGCCATCACTATTGCGACACGGACCTCCTGAACTGAACTACGCGGCCATCGCCATGCGTTCGCCCGACATGCGGTAAGAGATCGCTTCGGCCACATGGATGCGGGCCACCGCGTCTTGCGCATCCAGATCGGCGAGTGTCCGCGCGACTTTCAGGATGCGGTGATATCCGCGTGCGGAAAACTGCATCTTGTCAGCCGCATCGGCGAGCAATTGCCGCGCGCCTTCATCCATCGCCGCGATCTGTTCGATTAACGCCGTTGGGCAATGGGCGTTGGTGCCCGCCGGATCGCCGGTCAAAGCCGTAAACCGGTCAGATTGGATTGTCCGTGCTCGCGCAATTCGTTCGGCAATGGACGCGCTCGGTTCGCCGGGCCGGTTGCGGATCAGGTCTCCGGGCATCACCGGAGGAACGTCAATGCGCAAATCGATGCGATCCATCAGCGGCCCGGAAATGCGCGCCTGATAGTCGGCGGCGCATTTTGGTCCGCGCGCACATGTGTGGCCCAGCTGTCCGGCCATTCCGCAGCGACACGGGTTCATCGCGGCCACCAACTGAATGCGTGCGGGATAGGACACGCGGTGGTTGGCACGCGCGATCACGCACTCGCCGGTTTCCAGAGGCTGGCGCAAGCTGTCGAGCACCTGCGGCGTAAACTCGGGCAGTTCGTCGAGGAACAGCACGCCATTGTGCGCAAGTGACACTTCGCCAGGCTTCACGCGCAGACCACCACCAACCATGGCTGCCATGGAGGCGGAATGGTGCGGCGCGCGAAACGGACGACGGTCGGTCAGCGCGCCGCCGGCCAACTCACCGGCGATCGATTGCACCATGGAGACGTCGAGCAATTCGCGTGGCGTAAGCGGAGGAAGAATGGAGGGCAGGCGCTGGGCCAGCATGGATTTGCCAGAGCCGGGCGGCCCGGACATGAGCAAATTGTGCCCACCGGCAGCTGCCACTTCCAGCGCGCGCTTGGCGGTTTCCTGCCCCTTGATGTCGGCCATGTCGGGCAGGTTTGCGGGCAGTGCGCGCGACACCGCGACCGGCCGCGACATGACCTGCGTGCCGCGAAAATGGTTGGCAAGCCCGATCAACGACACCGGCGCCAAGATTTCCATATCCGCATCGGCCCATGCCGCCTCCGGGCCGCAGTCGCGCGGGCAGATCAGCCCTTTGTTGTCGGCATTGGCCGCAATCGCAGCGGGCAAAGCGCCGGCAACGGCGGTGATGGTGCCGTCGAGTGACAATTCACCCAGCACCACAAATTGCGCCAGCGCGTCAGACGGTATCGCGCCAAGTGCCGCCATCAAGCCAAGCGCGATGGGCAGATCGTAGTGCGAGCCTTCCTTGGGCAGATCGGCGGGTGCCAAATTGACGGTGACTTTTTTGGGCGGCATCGAAAGGCCGGAGGCATGCAATGCTGCATGCACCCGTTCTCGGCTTTCCGCGACGGCCTTGTCCGGCAGGCCGACAATGTGCATGCCCTGTTTGCCTGGCCCAACCATGACCTGCACATCGACCGGCGCGGCCTCTATGCCTTGGAATGAAACTGTCGATACACGTGAAACCATGACACTCGCCCCATATGAGCGTCACGGTTGTATTGGCCCCACAATCCGCATCAGCTCGGTGCTATAAGTGCACACATGCGTGAACATGTAAAGAACATATTAAGAACGATTACACCTGAAAATGGTCATCAGGTTGTGGTCAGTTGTGTGCCGTGAACAAAACCTTCGTAAGGTTATGCAACCGCACGCGCCTCAACCGCGCCCCAAAAGAGCGCTGCGATGTCCGCGCCGCCAAACGTTTTGACCTCGCGAATGCCCGTAGGCGATGTGACGTTGATCTCAGTCAGAAGCCCTCCGATGACATCGATGCCAACCAACACCTGGCCCATCTCTTTTAAGCGCGGCCCGATGGCGGCGCAGATTTGCCTGTCGCGCTCGGTCAGCTGATCGGCAACCGCCATGCCGCCCACATGCATGTTGGAGCGGGCATCGCCTTCGGCGGGAATGCGGTTGATCGCGCCCACCGGTTCGCCGTCGATGAGGATCACGCGTTTGTCGCCCGCGCGCACATCCGGCAGGTATTGCTGCACCATCAATTGCTCGCGTGAGAGGCCCGCAAACATCTCAAGAAGTGACGACAGGTTCTGGTCGTCCTTGCGCAGGAAGAACACGCCCGCGCCGCCATTGCCGAACAGCGGCTTGACGATGATGTCGCCCATCTCGGCGCGAAACGCCTTGATCTCCGCCATGTCGGTGGTGACCAACGTCGGTGGCATCAACTCAGGAAACTCGGTCACGAAAATCTTCTCTGGCAGATTGCGCACGAAATGTGGATCGTTGACCACCAGTGTCTGCGGATGGACGCGCTCCAACAGATGCGTCGTCGTGGTGTAATGCATGTCAAAGGGTGGGTCTTGGCGGAGCAGCACGACATCGACATCCGTCAAATCCACGCGCTCCGGAGCACCGAGCGTGTAGTGGTCGCCTTCGGTGTCACGCACCTCAAGCGGCTGCATCGTTGCAAACACAACCCCGTCACGCATGGAGAGTTGATCAGGCGTGTAATGCAAAAGCGTATGCCCCCGCGCTTGCGCCTCAAGACACAGTGCAAACGTCGTATCGCCCACGATTTGGACGTTGGAGATGTGGTCCATTTGGACGGCGACGCGTTTGGCCATGCGATGGGTTTCCTTCGATCTGCGAGCGCAGATTGGCCAGCGCGCCTGCGATTGCAAGCCTCACGGCATACGGCACGCCTTATGGCATATGGATTGACGGCACATGCACCGGCCATTTGCCGGGCAGCACGGCGATCAGGTCATAGCGGATCGAGAGCTCCGCGTGATCTTTTTGGCGGGCAAGCCACATGTCGCCTGCAGCTTCAATGCGGCGCAGCGCCGTTGGTGTCACCGCGTCATGGGCCTCTGAGAGCGTCTTGCGCGCTTTGACTTCCACTATCACGATCAGTTTGCCACGCCGGGCGATGAGATCAACTTCGCCAGCTTTGGTCTTGAAGCGGCGGGCAACAACGCGAAAGCCGCGCGTTATGAGCGCGATTTCGGCAAATATTTCACCACGTCGACCGCGTTGTTCGGCGCGGCGACGGCTTTGTGTGTTGGGTCTAGCCATCGGCTTTCATCGCCAAAAGGCGGGCATAGAGGTCCGCTTTGGGCAACCCCGTTTGCTCCGCTGCAGCCTTGGCGGCCTTGGAGGCGGGCATGTCGGCGGCGAGGTTTTTGAGCAAAGCGGCAATGTCCGTATCGTCCATCCGGGTCAGTGTTGCGTCCGCGGGTGCGATAAGGATCGCGATCTCGCCCTTGACTGTTTCGGATACGAATTGATCTGTCATTTGCCCAGCTCCGCCTGAGGAAATCGTCTCGAACCGTTTCGTCAATTCCCGTGCGACTACCACCTCCCGATCCGCACCCATGGCGGTGGCGATTGCGGCAAGTGTCTTGGCGAGCCGCCCCGGCGCTTCATAGAAAACCAGCGTGGACGGAAAAGTCGAGAGAGCATCCAACCGCTCGGCCCGCGCCTTTTCCTTCGTCGGCAAAAAACCGCAAAACCGAAAGTCATCCGTCGGCAGGCCGGATGCGCTGAGCGCGGCCACCACCGCCGAGGGGCCGGGGATCGGGTAGACGGCGTGATTTGCCGCGCGCGCGTCGCGAACCAAGCGATAGCCAGGATCGGAGATCAGTGGTGTTCCGGCATCGGAGACGAGCGCAACGCTCTTGCCCTCCGCCAACCAAGCCAGCAATTGCGCGCCGGAGCCTTCCGCGTTGTGCTCGTGATAGGCGACGGTGCGCGCTGTGATGGCGTATCGATCCAGCAAGCGCCGCGTCATGCGCGTGTCCTCGCACGCCAACACATCGCAGGCGGCCAATGTCTCAAGGGCACGGATCGTGATGTCGCGCAAATTGCCGATGGGTGTCGCGACGATGTAAAGGCCGGGTTCCAGCGGCGGCGCGGTCAGCAAATGGCCTGAGATCGCAAATGTTTGCCCGTCCGTCATACGTTATAGTCGCACACCAATATGCCGTCCGGGCCACCCTGTGTTGCTGCCACCAAGCGCGCGCCAACGGCTTGGTGGCCTGGATCGGCAAGATAGGCATCGCGGGCAGCTTCATCTTTGAAATCAAACCAAAAGAGATAGAGAAACCCGTGCGTCAACGGCACCTCCACGCTGACATTGGGGCGGTGCTGGAAGTCCAAAATCCCGTCCAAATGCTCCCTCAACGCGCTGAGGCCGTCCATCATGTCGTTGATCTCATCGGGCGTGATCTCCGCGCGAAAACGCAGGGCAACGTGGTGTCGGATCATGGCGCAGGCGCTCCCGTTCAGACCGCAAGTTCGGCCAGAACCGAGTTCAGCACAAGCCGCCCTTTTATGGTCGCGCGGATGCGCGTGTTGCCAAGACGCTCGATCATGCCGAGATCGATCATCGCCTGCAGCTTGTCGTTCGACATGGCGCGCTCTGCGGTCGCCTCATAGCGCGACAGATCAAAGCCCTCCGTCAATCGCAGTCCCATCACCAGCATTTCATCGGCCTGCTGAGAAGCCGTCAATGCGGTTTGCGTGGTGATGCCATGGCTGTTTGCTTGCACATGTGCAGCCCATGTCTCCGGATGGTGCTCGGTCTCGATGGCGACCTTCGTCCCGTCTCCAAGCGTTAGCCGCCCATGGGCGCCTGGGCCGACACCGGCATAGTCGCCATAGCGCCAATAGGTGAGGTTGTGGCGCGACTGCGCGTCGGGCGCGGCATGGTTTGACACCTCATAAACGGGAAGGCCAAGCCCTGCCGTTACATCCTGCGTGATCTCATACAATTCGGCGGCCAAATCATCTTCCGGCAGCACGAGTTTGCCAACCGCATGCAATGATTTGAACGGTGTGCCGTCTTCGATGGTCAGCTGATAAAGCGACAGATGGTCGGCGGCGTAGCCAATGGCCGCGCGCAACTCGTCTGCCCATGTGGCCGGTGTCTGACCCGGTCGCGCATAAATCAGATCAAACGACATTCGCGGGAAGGTATCGCGCGCAAGCCGCACGGCGCACAGCGCTTCGTCCACGCTGTGCAGCCGGCCTAGAAATTTCAGATCAGCATCATTGAGCGCTTGCACGCCGAGCGAAACCCGGTTCACGCCCGCGCTGCGATAGGCTTTGAACCGCTCGGCATCGCTTGAAGCCGGATTGGCCTCCATGGTGATTTCGATGCCGTTGGGAATGCCCCATGCGTCGTCAATGGCAATGAGGATCGTTTCCAGCGTTTGCGGTGCCATCAGGGAGGGAGTGCCGCCGCCAAAAAACAGGCT
>JBCBHR010000156.1:0-5383 GCA_038525365.1 Pseudomonadota bacterium
CTGCTCATACCCATTTCTTGGCGAACGTATCGCCTCCAGCGCATATAGGATGTCCTCGCCTTGGCAGAACCCGTCATCGATCTGAAAAATGTCAATCTCACACTCGGCGGTGCCGCAACGCCCGTCCATGTGCTGCGTGATGTCTCGTTGAACGTGGAGCAGGGCCAGTCGGTCGGCATCGTCGGGCCCTCGGGGTCGGGCAAGACCACGTTGTTGATGGTGCTGGCGGGATTGGAACGCCCGGACGCCGGTGACGTCAATGTTGCCGGAGCCGCTTTGCACACGATGAGCGAGGATGCGGTCGCCGCGTTCCGCGGGCGCAATATCGGTTTTGTTTTCCAGTCATTTCACCTGATCGCCAACATGACAGCGCTTGAAAATGTTGCTGTGCCCCTGGAATTGGCAGGCGAAAGCAATGCCTTTGACCGAGCCCGCGAAGAACTCGTCGCGGTCGGCTTGCAGGACCGACTGACCCATTATCCCGGACAATTGTCGGGCGGTGAGCAGCAGCGTGTTGCCGTGGCCCGCGCGCTCGCGCCGGATCCGAAGATCCTGATCGCAGATGAGCCAACCGGCAATCTCGACACCGCCACAGGCAAGCAGATTGCCGACCTGATTTTCAAGAAGCAGGCCGAACGGGGCATGACCTTTGTGCTCGTTACCCACGACAATGGTTTGGCCATGGAGTGCGACCGCATCGTGCGTGTTCGCTCGGGCGAAGTCTTTCAGGATGATCTGGAAACCAACGCGATCACGCAACAGGCCGCCGAATGACATTGATTGGCACTTTGGAGTTGGCGTGGCGGTTTGCGGCGCGCGAAATTCGCGGCGGGCTTTCCGGCTTTTACGTGTTTTTGGGCTGTATTGCGCTTGGAACGGCGGCCATTGGAGGCGTCAACGCCGTGTCGCAGGCCATCACGCAGGGCATCGAACAAGAGGGTCGCTCGATCCTTGGCGGTGACTTGCGCTTTGAGCTCATCCAGCGCGATGCAACCGACGACGAACTTGCGAGCCTTCAGGCGCTCGGCGATGTGGCCATCATGGCCAACACCCGCTCCATGGCGCGCTTGCCAGATCAATCCGATCAAGCGCTCGTTGAAGTCAAAGCCGTCCCGGACAGCTATCCGCTCTATGGCGATTTCGTCACCGAACCGGCCAACGCTGGCAGCCAGATCATGGATGGCAGTGATCGCGATGGTGCGTGGGCGATTGTGGTGCAGCCACTGCTGCTTGAGCGTTTGCGCCTGGAAGTGGGTGACAGCCTGCTGATCGGCAACGCGACCTATCGGATTGCCGGAACGATCACCAATGAGCCCGATCAATTGTCGGACGGCGTTGGCCTTGCGCCACGCGTGATCATGTCGGGCGCAGCGCTTGATGCGTCGGGCCTCATTCAGCCCGGCTCTCTGGTGGAGCGCATTTACAAGGTTCGCATGGCCGAAGGCACAACCGATGCGCAATTGAAGTCCGCCGTCGACGCGATCAATGACGAGCATCCGCAAGCCGGTTGGTCGGTGCGCAATCGCTCCAATGCGGCGCCTGCGCTTGCGGCAAACATCGAACGCTTTGCGCAGTTTTTGACGCTGGTTGGCCTGACCGCGTTGGTCACTGGAGGGGTTGGCGTGGCCAATGCCGTGCGCGCATTTCTTGATTCCAAGCGCAACGTAATTGCGACCTTCAAATGCCTCGGTGCGCCGGGCGATTTCGTCAGTCTCGTTTATTTCCTGCAGATCGTCGTCATCGCAGCCGTGGGCATCGCCTTGGGGCTCGTTCTCGCGACGGCAGCACCCTTTATTGCCAAATGGGCGCTGGCCGGCCTTCTTCCGCTGCCACAGGGCGGCACCGGCATTTATCCGGGTGCACTGTTGACCGCCGTCGTGTTTGCCGGACTGACCGTGATCATTTTCTCCATGCTACCGCTTGGCCGAGCGCGCGACATCCCTGCATCGAGCCTGTTTCGCGATCATCTCGGCGCGTCAAATGCCGAGTTCCCGCGCTGGCCGTATATGCTGGTTACCGGAACCGCGGCGATTGTTCTGGCCGGATTGGCGATCACGCTTTCATTTGACCAGCGCGTGGCGACGCTGTTCCTCACCGGCGTTGCCATCGCGTTCCTTGTCCTGCGGCTTGTCAGTCGTCTGCTTATGGATGGTGCGCGCCGGTTTAAGAATGTGCGCGGCACGGCGTTGCGGCTTGCGGTTGGCAACATCCACCGCCCCGGCGCATTGACGCCGTCGGTTGTTCTCGCGCTTGGTCTGGGGCTCACGCTGCTTGTTGCGCTTGCCTTGATCGACAGCAATTTGCGCTCGCAGATCGCGGGCAACATCACGCAACGTGCGCCAAATTTCTTCTTTGTCGATATTCAGTCCAACGTGGTTGAAGATTTTGCAACGCTGGTTGAGGCAGAAGCGCCCGAAGAGGGCAAGCTGGTGCGGGTGCCAATGCTGCGCGGGCGCATTGTTGAGCTCAATGGCCAAGACGTTTCGCAAATGCAATTGCCACCAGAAGGGGCATGGGTCCTGCGCGGGGATCGCGGCATCACTTATGCCCAAAACCTGCCGGAGAATTCGACGCTTTCGGCAGGTGAGTGGTGGCCGGATGGCTACAACGGCGAGCCGCTGGTGTCGTTTTCAGCCGAAGAAGCCGGTGAGATCGGCGTCAAGATTGGCGATACGGTCACCGTCAACGTCCTTGGCCGCAACATCACCGCGCGCATTGCGTCGCTCAGACAAGTCGAGTGGGAATCGCTTGCCATCAACTTTGTGATGGTGTTCTCGCCCAACACCTTTGCCGGAGCGCCACATTCCTGGCTTGCAACGCTGACCATGCCCGACGCGACCGGTGCGCAGGAAGGCGAGATCCTCGGCGCGGTTACGCGGGCGTTCCCATCGGTGACATCGGTGCGGGTTAAAGACGCCATCGACGTGGTCAACCGTCTCGTCGGACAGTTGGCAACCGCCATCCGCGCCGCCGCTGCGGTCGCGCTCATTGCGTCGGTGTTGGTTTTGGCGGGCGCGCTGGCGGCGGGCAATCGCGGGCGGGTGCACGATGCGGTCGTTTTGAAAACGCTTGGCGCGACGCGCACGACGCTGATTCGCGCCTATGTCACCGAATATGCGCTTTTGGGTCTGGCGACTGCGCTCTTTGCACTGGCTGCTGGTGGCGTTGCGGCTTGGTTTGTCGTCAGCCGTATCATGACGCTTCCATGGACATTTTCGCCAACGCTTGCGGTTGCGACCATTGTCATCGCGCTGGTTTGCACCGTCGGTTTCGGGCTTGCGGGCACATGGCGGGTCCTTGGCCAAAAGGCGGCTCCGGTGCTGCGGAATTTGTGATTTGTTAAGAATCGGCACCGGTTTTCAATAATTGAGCCCTTTTGTCGCCGTTTGAGTCCATTGCTCATGCGTGAATCATCTTGAACGCGTCATACCAAGTGATCATATTAGCCGTAGGCATGCTGGATCCCCGCCAGCGGCGCCTCGGACATATGGTCGTCATGTGCACCGGACACCCGACGGGGACTTAGGCAAACAGAGGTCAAAATGGCTGAACTGAGAAATTATCAAACGCAGGCGGGCTACGGCGCTCGTTCTGCCGCGGACATTGATGAGGGCCTGCGCTCCTACATGCTCCGCGTTTACAACTATATGGCACTGGGCATTGCCCTTTCTGCCGTCATCACGCTCGTCATGGCCAACATGCCAGGTGTTCTGGCTGTTGTTCAAAGCCTGAGCATCGTCTTCTTCATCGCGCTCATCGCGATGAGCTGGTTCGGACCGCGTATGGTCATGAACGCGCGCAGCGAAACCATGGCGCATGCCGCCTATTGGGGTTATGCGGGCCTTTGGGGCATCGCCATTGCGCCGATGGTCGTCGCCTACCTGCAAATGGCGCCCGGCCTCGTCGTCCAAGCGTTTGCGATCACATCCGCGCTCTTCGGCACGATGAGCCTGATCGGCTACACCACGAAGCGTAACCTGACAGGCGTTGGCCAATTCGCTGTCATGGCGATGATCGGCCTGCTCATCGCAATGGTCGTCACGATGCTGTTTAGCTGGTTTGGCGGCATGACCATGAGCCCATGGGTGAGCTTCGGCTTCTCGGCCGTATACGTCCTGCTCATCTCTGCGATCACCGCATGGGAAACCCAAGAAATCAAACAGATGTATGTCGAAAGCGACGGCCAAGCGG
Organism: Pseudomonadota bacterium; assembly: GCA_038525365.1. Classification (GTDB taxonomy): domain Bacteria; phylum Pseudomonadota; class Alphaproteobacteria; order Rhizobiales; family Rhizobiaceae; genus JBCBDX01. Next base: position 4,192 of record JBCBHR010000156.1, read on the forward strand.
TTGCGACACGCAAGGCGATTTTCGGCGCATTCGTGCTCTACGGTTCTTTCATCTCCATGTTCATCCACATCCTGAACATGCTGGGCATCATGAACCAGGAGTGAGGTTTCACTCAGATTGAATATTGGAAGGGCGGCTTTTGAGCCGCCCTTTTTGCTTTGCGTTTACGATCTCTGCTCACCGAGACTTAGGCTTGCCTTGTTATTCTTGGCCTCAGTGATTGCATTGAGCAGGGGTGAGACATGCAAAACGCAAAACCCGTCTTTGGCCAGCGCGGCGTGCCCGTCACCAATCGACGCGCAGCCAACCCGTATACCGGACAAGCCGAACCACTTGGCGGAAAGGCGGCCTTCGACAAGCTGACCGGCGTCGACGATAATCTCCGCGCCTTTATGCTTGGCGTCTACAATTACATGGCGCTCGGCATGGTGGTGACCGGTATGGTCGCACTGGCCACTTACATGATGACGGTCACGACAGATCCCGCACAGAGTTTTTCAGATGCTGAAGGTCTCTGGCCGATCACGGAAACTGAATATCTGACTGAGTTGGGCGTGCTGCTTTGGGCGACGCCGCTGAGCTACGTTGTTTGCTTTGGACCGCTGGCGATCCTGTTGTTTACCGGTTCGATGTGGCGCAACATGTCGTCGGGCGGTGCGTTCGCCGTTTTCATGGTGGTTGCCGCGCTCATCGGGGTTTCATTCTCCGGCCTGGCGCTCACCTACACAAACTCATCGATCGCGCAGATGTTCTTCGTTACCGCGACAGCCTTCGGCTCGCTCTCGCTCTACGGTTACACGACCGGGCGTGATCTTTCGGGCTGGGGTTCGTTCCTGTGGATGGGCCTGATCGGTCTTATCCTGGCGCTCATCGTCAACATCTTCCTTCAATCGGACATGATGGAGTTCGTCCTGTCGATTGTCGGTGTGATCGTGTTTGCCGGGTTCACGGCTTATGACACGCAGATGATCCGTGACGCCTATAGCGACCAGATGACGAAGGAAGAGGCGAGCAAGACCGCGATCACCGGCGCGCTCCATCTTTATCTCGATTTCATCAACATGTTCCGCTTCCTGTTGGCGCTGTTTGGTCAGGAAGAGTGATCAAGCGCTTCGATGTTTGATGGTGTAATGCAAGGGGCGGCCTTATCGGTCGCCCTTTTCGCATATCCTTTTGCCGTTTATTGAGACGC
>JBCBHR010000157.1:0-5361 GCA_038525365.1 Pseudomonadota bacterium
GGCTGTTTTTGGTAGCGCGGAAACTGTCGCAGCGCCGCCGTGATCAGCACATATAACGTGGCCATCAGCAGGAATGGGAAGACGCGATCCAGCAGATTGGTATGCCAGAAAAGAAATGACGCCCGCTCGTCTGCATCAAGCGATCCTGCCCAACCCGCAAACGTGTCGAAATCATAGCCCGCAAAGAGACTGTCCGGCGCGCGTTGACCGTCCGCCATCGGCTCAAACACAAGCGCGTGGACGCCTGCCATGACGGCAAACCACGCAGCGGTGAAGTAGACAAAGAGCTTTTCTTTGAGGCTCATCGCATCGCCCGTCAGCGACCGCCACCGGGGTAGTTGGGGCTTTCGCGCGTGATCGTGACGTCATGGGCATGGCTCTCGCGTAGACCAGCATTGGAGATGCGCACGAAGCGGGCATTTTCGCGGAAGTCTTCCAACGTTGGGCATCCAGTATACCCCATGGCCGCTTTCAGACCGCCCGCCAGCTGGTGCAGCACCTGATGGACGGGGCCTTTGTAGGGTACCTGCCCCTCAATGCCTTCGGGCACCAGTTTCAGCGTGTCACGCACCTCGGCCTGGAAGTAACGGTCGGCGGAACCGCGCGCCATCGCGCCAACCGAGCCCATTCCGCGATAGGCTTTGTAGGAGCGACCCTGGTGGAGATAGACTTCGCCGGGGCTTTCGTCTGTGCCTGCGAGAAGCGACCCGATCATAACAGCGGATGCGCCAGCGGCCATCGCCTTTGCCAAGTCGCCGGACAGCTTGATGCCGCCATCGGCGATCACGGGGACACCGGCTTTCAATCCTTCTTCAGCAGCCGACATGACGGCTGAGAACTGCGGGACACCCACGCCCGCCACGACACGCGTGGTGCAGATGGAACCCGGTCCGATGCCGACTTTCACGCAATCCGCGCCAGCATCGATGAGCGCTTTGGTGCCATCGGCTGTTGCAACATTGCCCGCGATGATGCGAACCGAGTTGGAGAGTTTTTTGACTTGGGCTACGGATTCCAAGACCCGCTGGGAATGGCCGTGCGCAGTGTCAATGACGATCACGTCCACCCCGGCTTCGGTGAGTTTATCCGCCCGTTCCATAGCGTCATCGCCAACGCTCACCGCTGCACCGACCCGTAAACGGCCCTGCTCGTCTTTTGTGGCGTTTGGGTTGAGCTTGGACTTCTCGATGTCCTTGACCGTAATCAGCCCCACGCAATAACCGCGCTTGTCGACGACGAGCAGCTTTTCGATGCGGTGCTGGTGGAGAAGGCGTTTGGCTTCGGTCTGGTCAACGCTTTCAGTGACCGTGATCAGGTTTTCGCGCGTCATCAGTTCGTAGACCTTTTGGTCCGGGTCAGACGCAAAGCGCACGTCGCGGTTCGTCAAAATACCAACCAGACGCCCCGGCTTCTGCGAACCTGCCCCCCCATCTTCGACGACCGGGATGCCCGAGATCTTGTAGCCGCGCATCAGCTTCTTGGCGTCGGCAAGCGTTGCTTCGGGTCCGATGCAAACCGGATTGACGACCATGCCGCTTTCAAACTTTTTGACCTGGCGAACTTCTTCGGCCTGCTCGTCGGGTGTCAGATTGCGATGGACGATGCCCATGCCGCCAGCCTGCGCCATGGCGATGGCGAGGCGCGATTCCGTCACCGTATCCATCGCCGCCGACAGGATTGGCATGTTCAAATCAATGTCACGCGCAATGGAAGTTCGGATGTCGGTCTGCGCGGGCAGAACCTCGGAATGGCCCGGCTGAAGCAGCACGTCGTCAAAGGTCAGCGCCAATTCGCCGGTTGCGGTTTCAATGATCTTGGCCATCGCGGGGAGCGTCCTGTGATCTGGTGATCGTTCATGCGTTGGCGGTTGCAGCTATCACGGGAATTGGGCGCACGAAAGCCCGCGCGAACTTTGTTGACAAACCTATCACACTTACATAACTAGTTTTCTAGTTATTTGGAGATGACATGGATATCGCACGCGCATCACTGGGCTTTGCCGCCATCGGATCAGAGCAACGGCTCGCCGTCCTTCTCATGCTCGTCAAAGCCGGACGCCTCGGCATGACGGTCGGCCAAATTCAGGAAAAGAGCGGCATGGCGCCATCCACACTGGCGCATCACCTGCGCATGCTGGCCGATGGCGAACTCATCACGCAGCGCCGCGATGGCCGCAGCGTGATCAATCGCGCCAATTTCGACCACCTCGAAAGCCTAGTCAGTTACCTCATGAAAGAATGCTGCGCCAACGAAATCGTGCAATCAGAGGGTGATGTCGCATGAGTGCGCCAACAATTGACCAACCGCAGACACAGTCTGCGCCGTCCATTCTAAAGCCCTTGGGCAAGCTGCTCGCCACGCCGTGGGTTGTTGTCATTGCCGCGCCGCTTCTGGTGTTGCTGCTTGACCAGCCATCTTTTGAGCCGGTCGTCGGCTTTGCTGCAAAGGCATTCCTCAGCACGCTTCCCTATATCGCGTTTGCCGTGATCCTGATCGCTTGGCTCAAGGCGGCGGGTGCGGAAGCTGCTGTCGGGCGAGCGTTTGAGGGGCGCGAAAACCGCATGATTGTGCTTGCCGCATTGTTTGGCGGGCTTGCACCGTTTTGCTCGTGTGAGGTTATACCATTCATCGCCGGTTTGCTGGCCGTCGGCGCGCCACTTTCGGCCATCATGGCGTTTTGGCTCGCCTCGCCGCTCATTGATCCCCCAACCCTGCTGATCACGGCTGCAGCGCTCGGTTGGCCGTTTGCGATTGGCAAGGCCGTCGCGGCGGTCGCCATTGGGCTCGCTGGCGGCTTCGCTGTCAAAGCGCTGATCAGCGCGGGCGCATTCTCCAATCCGTCGCGCGGCGTTGCGAAGAGCGGCTGCGGTTGCGGGCCGAACCCATTCAACGGACGCCCGGTGTGGTCGATCTGGCGCGAAGAACAGCGTGTCGATGCGTTTGGCACAGAAATGCGCGACAACGCTGCGTTCCTCGTCAAATGGCTGGCGCTCGCATACATCCTTGAGGCGCTGCTGGTGACCTATGTGCCCGCAAGCGCAATCGCTGCAATTGTTGGCGGTGAAGGCATCGTTCCAATCGCGACCGCAGCCGTTGTCGGCATGCCCGCTTACCTCAATTCCTATGTTGCACCGCCTCTGCTGGCTGGCCTGATCGAACAGGGCATGAGTGACGGCGCAGCCATGGCGTTTCTGGTGGCCGGTGCCATAAGCTCCATCCCTGCAGCGGCTGCGGTCTGGTCGCTCGTCCGACCGCCCGTCTTTGCCGCCTATCTCGGCCTTGGCCTGACCGGCGCCATCGCATCGGGCGTCATCTTTCAACTCTTCATGTGAGATCTGAGAGCCATGCAAACAACAATTACCGTCACCATCGATACCGCCCACGCCAATGGAAGACGCCTGCTGACACCGACCGGCATGACCACGCCTTACCAGATGCCTGACCGATTTGCTGTCGTGGGTGGCACGGCGCAAACCGTTTTCGAAGCGAACACCGGACAGGCCGCGGCTGTGATCACCCCGACGGATGAAAAAATCACACTCACATACGAGGCAAGTGACCGCAGGGGCGCATATCCGGATGCGATGTTTGCGCACCGACCCAGCCGCTTCACACGCGCCGCCGATGATCTGGTGCGTGATGCGCGCGGCATAGCCGACGCCGCTTTGGATGGGCATGCCGCGATCGAGGCGCTTGCGCGCGACACCGCTGAGCGCTTCACATACGGACACCCCGCAACGCGCTACTATGAAGGTCTAGACGAAATCCCGCATCTTGGCTGCGGTCTCACGGAAGGCTCCTGCGTTGACATAAACGCCTATCTGATCGCCGCACTGCGCTCGGCAGGCTTCGAGGCAGGTTACGTTTACGGATACTTCTTTCCCGAGGAGAAAGGCGGCCATGCAAATGACGGGCATTGCTGGGTGGTCACACGCCACCAAGGCGTAACGCTTGAGTGGGATATTGCCCATCATCTCAAGCTCGGCACACGGGAAATCTGCTGCGGCCTGAACCCGAAGCCCGGCCACCGCGTGGCTTTGGCGCACTCTATGGGTCACAGCTATCCGACGCTCGGTATCAGCGACATGAAGTTGCTTGGCGAAGCGCTGTGGGTCGATGGCGAAGGCGGTTATCAGTTCGCCGAGATCACGATCTTCGGCGAGCGCGGCGAAGCAAGCGAACTCGCCTCGCCGCGTGCTGCATAATCGGATCAGATATCCAGCTGATAGGTTTCCGGGATCCACCGGTAACCGTCGCCCAGGGCTTCAACAAAGCCGACTGACGGGAACGGCATGTGGTAGCCGACGAACGGGATACGGTCGGCCGCGAGCATGCCAAAGACATCTTTGCGTGCTTGCGCGGCGGCAGCCTTGTCGGCGTCAAAGCGCACCTCCCAGTCCGGGCGCTGGAGCGAGAGCACGAAGTGGTTGGCGGTATCGGCGGTGATCGCCATCGTCTTGTCGCCCGATGAGAGCATGTAGATCATGTGGCCGGCCGTATGGCCGAACGCGGCCTTGGACATGATGCCGGGTGCGATCTCGGTGTCGCCGCCAATCAACGTCAGCTTGTCGCCCATGCCGCCGAAGAAATCGACGACTTGGGTGTGGATACCTTCAGCGCCGGTTCCCTTGCGGGCATCGTCGGACCAGAAGCCGTATTCCGCTTCGCCAGCCACATAAACCGCATTCGGGTAGGCGGGCGCGCCACCCTCACTGAGGCCGCCAATATGATCCGGATGCATGTGCGTCAGCACCACATGCGTCACCGCATCAGGCGCATAGCCTGCCGCTTCAACGTTGGCGCGGGTCTGGCCCAAGCCGCCGCCACGCGCACCCTCGCCCAAGCCGGTGTCGAACAGGATGACATTGTCCCCGGCTTCAACAACTGTTGGCGCGAAGGTGAACTGCATCTTGTCGGTCGGCAGGTAGTTTTGCGTGAGCAAACCCTCGACTTCTTCGACCGACACGTTGGTGCCGAAGATCGACTGCGGGTTTTCACGGATCGCAAAACCATCGGAAATGACGGTCACTTTCAGATCACCGAGTTCGATGGGATTGAAACCGGCGGGCTTTGCAGCAGCAGCATGGCCATCGGCAAACGCGGCGCGGGTCATGATCTGCGGTGTTGCCAGAGCGGCACCAGCGACGGCGGTCGATTTGAACAGAGAACGGCGGGACAGGGAAATCGGCATGGAAACCTCCTCGGGTTGCGCGATGACCCGGAAATGGCGCGCGGCAGCACCTTGGCAATCAACTTCACCGAACTGTCATTGAACACAGCGTTCACATTCTGAGCCAGTCACAGTCATCGAATTGCAATTTGACTTGTACGGACACGGTTGGCATCGCGACGCAATGAACC
>JBCBHR010000158.1:0-5359 GCA_038525365.1 Pseudomonadota bacterium
TTGCGCGTCTCCGAAGCGACGCCAAAGGATTATTTTGACCTGCTGAAACCTCGGGTCATGCGCCTTGTCGTCTTTACAGCGCTTGCCGGTATGCTGGCAGCGCCCGGCACGCTCGACCCGGTTGTGGGCCTCATCGCGATCCTCGCGATTGCCGTCGGCGCTGGTGCGTCCGGAGCGCTCAACATGTGGTACGATGCGGATATCGACGCCGTGATGAGCCGCACCGCGAAACGGCCTGTGCCCGATGGCCGCGTGTCGCCGCAGGAGGCGCTGACCTTCGGTTTGATTCTCAGCATCCTGTCCGTCATCACGCTGGGCTTCATGACAAACTGGATCGCAGGCGGTTTGCTCGCCTTCACTATCTTCTTTTACGCCGTGATTTACACGATGTGGCTGAAGCGCTCGACACCGCAGAATATCGTGATCGGCGGCGCAGCCGGTGCTTTCCCGCCCATGCTCGGTTGGGCCGTCACATCCGGGTCCATCGGCCTGGAAGGGTTGGCCCTTTTCCTAATCATCTTCCTGTGGACGCCACCGCATTTCTGGGCGCTCGCGCTTTGGAAAATGCGCGACTATGACGACGCCCATGTGCCGATGATGCCCAATGCACGCGGGGAGAAATCCACGCGCAACCAGATGCTGATCTATTCGGCCATCCTGCTTCCTGTCGCGATGCTGCCCGCAATCTTCACACCGGCAATGGGCTTCGGCGGACCAGTCTATCTGGCCACTTCGTTTGTTATGGGATCGATTTTCCTGTGGCTGACATACCGCGTTTGGAAGGTCGCCGGTGCCGATCCCAAGCTGATGGCCGAAAAGCGCCTGTTCGGGTTTTCGATCTTGTACCTCTTTGTGATATTCGGGGCCATCCTCTTTGAAGCGTTGGCATGGCGCGTCTTCGGGGTTGCCTGGGTGATTGGAGCTTGATGATGAGCACGCACAACGAGACCAACGTTGACACCGACACCATCGAACTAACGCAAGCGCAGGCGAGGGCGCGCAAACAGCGCTCAATTGCCATCGGCGTATGCCTCGCCCTGTTTGTTGTGCTGGTCTATGTCGGGACATGGGCGAAGCTCGGTCCCGAAATCATGGTCCGCCCGATGTGAGGATGATAAGCCATGAGTGAGCAGCAACACGACATCGACACCCATACGCCACCCCAGACAAACCACGCCAATGTGCGCGTCGCCGTCGGGTGCTTGGCGTTTTTCTTTTCGATGGTCGGCTTGGCATATGCGTCGGTGCCGCTCTATCAGCTGTTTTGCCAGATCACGGGTTTTGGCGGAACAACGCAGGTTGCCAATACGGCGCCCGTGGAAGTGTTGGACCGGGAAATTACCGTTCGCTTCGATGCAAATGTCAACCAGGGCCTCGGCTGGGATTTCGCGCCGGAGCAACGCTCAGTGACGATGAAGATCGGCGAGCTTTCGCAGGTCTCCTACACATCGTCCAACCCACTTTCGCGCCCCTCGACCGGTTCGGCAACGTTTAACGTCACACCGCCGGCCGCCGGAGCGTATTTCAATAAGATGGAGTGTTTCTGCTTCACCGAGACCACACTCGCGCCGGGCGAAAAGATGGACATGCCGGTCGTGTTCTTTGTCGATCCGGACATTGTGAACTCGTCTGAAATGGACGGCATCACGACCATCACACTGTCTTACACCTTCTTCCGTATCGACGATCCGGAAGAAGTGGCGCAAACCAATCAAAACAACACAAAACCGGAGCCGATCGGGATCGCTCCGGTGGATGGATAAGACGACGGAGACCGGGACCCATGGCTGACTCCCACGCAAAGAACCACGATTATCACATCATCGATCCAAGCCCATGGCCGCTCGTCGCGTCTGTCGGCGCGCTAATCATGTGCATTGGCGGCATCGGCTGGATGCAGGCTGCCCAGGGCAACGATTTTGCCTTCCTCGGTGTTCCGATGGACAATCCGTGGACGTTCTTCATCGGCCTCGCGATCATCATCTACACCATGATCATGTGGTGGTCGGACACCGTCAAGGAAGCCCATGAGGGGCACCACACCAAGGTGGTCTCGCTACACCTGCGCTACGGCATCATCATGTTCATCGCCTCCGAGGTGATGTTCTTCGTGGCATGGTTTTGGGCGGTCTTTGATGCGAGCCTGTTTTACGACGAAGCCCAACAGGTCGGCCGTCTGGCCTATACGGGTGGCACATGGCCGCCGCAGGGTCTTGAGGTTCTCGATCCGCTGCACCTGCCGCTCTACAACACGGTCATCCTGCTGCTTTCCGGCACCACCGTCACATGGGCCCACCACGGCCTGCTTCACGGCGACCGTTCTGCGCTGAAATGGGGCCTTTGGCTGACCATCGGCTTGGGCTTCATCTTCTCGTGCGTGCAGGTCTACGAATATGCCCATGCACCATATGACTTCTCTGGTTCGCTCTATGGCGCAACATTTTTCATGGCCACGGGGTTCCACGGGTTCCATGTGTTCGTCGGCACGATATTCTTGGCTGTCTGCCTATTGCGGGTCTATCTCGGGCACTTCTCGGCCAAACAGCACTTCGGCTTTGAAGCCGCAGCTTGGTACTGGCACTTCGTTGACGTGGTCTGGCTGTTCCTGTTCTTCGTGATTTACATCTGGGGCTCATGGGGCGCACCGATCTATCACGGTTGAGCCGCGTCATTGAAAAATTGCCCACAATGACGTACTTTATGAGCATCAAGCGATGGAGGTATCACATGTCTCGAGAAGGAATGGGCAACGGCTAAGGCCGACACGCCGGATTATTTCTGATGCTTAAAACGATGTGGCCCGTCATTTGGCGGGTCCTTTTTTGTTTGGCGATACTCATTTCGCTCGGGGCTGTCGTTGTTCAGCAAGCAGGTATCGACATCTCAAAGCCCACCCTCCGCGATCTGCTCACGGCTGGCGGTATCGTGCTCGCAATTGTCACATTCCTACTCAACGGTTGGCGCTCAGAGGTTCAAAGACGCAAGCAACATTCGATGAGCGTTTTGCAGGAGCGCTTTTCCACGGACTTTCGAGTGCTTCTTGAAGAGCGTGTGCACAGCTTTCCGCCGGGAAAACGTGTCGATCCAATCAAGTTTTTTGCCTATCGCGACAATTTTTCGGCGGACGCCATGCCACAACGCAAAAGCGCCGAAGCGCTGCAAGCCTTGCTCAACAATTATGAATTCATCGCTTTGGCAATCTCGAAGGGCGATCTGGATAAAGAGATGATGCGTGAGACGATCAGAGGCATCATGTGTAATCTCGTGCATGATTGCCGCGACCTGATTACCGACGCACGAAGGAAAAATGAGTTGCTGTTTAAGAATTTGGTGCCGCTTTACCGCGAATGGCGGACACTCGGGCGCCACGGAGACATAGAGTGAGCGTGGCCGCAAAACCACAACCCGGCTTCCCATGGCTGGTCATCGCTTTGGCGATACCCGCACTCGCCGTTCTGCTCGCGCTTGGAACATGGCAGGTGCAAAGGCTTGCGTGGAAGGAAAACCTGATCGCCACGGTGGAGCGGCGCATGGCTGCCGATCCTTTGCCAATTCTTGAGGCGACATTTGGCGCAGACCAGAGCGAAGGCATCGACTATCGCCCGGTGACGCTTTCGGGAACATTTGTGCCTGACGAAGTGTTCTTCGAGTTCACGACCCATAAGGGGATCAGCGGTTGGAACTTGTTTCACTTGCTGGAATACGAGCCGGATCAGCGCGACCGCGGTCTGCGCTACACCATCGTCAATCGCGGCTTCATTCCCTACGATATGCGCGACACGTGGCGCGAGGTGGCACCCCTGCCAACCGACGCCGTCGAGGTGGCAGGGCTTTTGCGCATGCCTTTGACGGGCAAGCCGGGCTTTGCGCTGCCGGACAATGAGATTGAGGAGCGCACATTCTATTGGCGCTCGACCGTCGACATGGCCGTTGCCGCGGGCATCGAGCCGGAGGTGGTAACGGCTTGGTACGTCGATGAGGGCATGCCCGGCAACGGCAAGCTCGGTGATTGGCCCGTCACCGGCACAACCATCGTCACCTTCTCAAATAACCACCTTCAATATGCGATCACATGGTACGGCCTCGCCCTCACGCTGGTCGGCGTGGTCGGTTTTTTCGTCTATGGCCGTATGCGCGGAGGGAAGACCTAGCCGCCTTCGGTTTCCAATGCAGGCACGATGAACGCCTCGACAACCTTTAGGGCAAGCTGCCATGCCTCAAAGTCATTGTAGCGTCCCGCATAGATGACAGTGACTAAGCCGCGTTTGGCGTTGATCGACAGTCGCTGTCCGCCATTGCCAAAACCGGCAGCCAACGGTGCCGGGTTGCCCGGCCCAAGCAGATACCACTGCCAGCCATAGCGGAACGCATCACCTACAGTGACTTGCGGCTCCAGCATAGCGGCCAGCGTCTCAGCAGATACAATCCGACTGCCGTCATAGACACCACCCCCCACAACGATTTCGCCGATCTTGGCGAGGTCGCGCGCCGTCAGGCGCAAGCCAGATGCTGCCGCAGGTTCAGAAAATCCCATCCACTCGTAACGGCTGATGTTCAGCGGTTCGAACAGCATTGCCTTAGCGTAGTCTTCCAGCGGCATGCCAGCGCCGTTTGCGATGAGCTTGCCGATGAGTGTGGTCGCGCCTCCTGAGTAGTTCCAGACAGTGCCGGGGTCTTCGACAATCGGCTGCTCGAGAACATAGCGATATCGGTCGTCGGAGTTTTCCATCGCGATTTCGCTGTTTTTCGGATCAGAATACGGGATCGTCTCGTCCCATTGCGTGCCCATGCGCATGGTCAGCGCGTCTTCAACAGTGATGGCGTCACGGCGCGGATCACCTGCGAGATCGGCATAATCCGGGAATTGCGCCAATAGCGGCGCATCCGGCTCCGCGACGATGCCTTTATCCAGCGCAATCGCGTAAAGCAGTGCGACCACGCTTTTGGTCACCGAGCGAAGATCATGCAGCGTGTCGGCTCCATGCTGCACCAGACCCACCGGTCGTCCCCAGATCTCGTCATGACCTTCGAAGTAAGCTTCGGCAAACGTCTCTCCATTGCGCAGTGTCAGCACCGCGTGGAGATCTTCCAGCTGGCCGTCTTCCCACGCATCGCGCAATCGGTCCTCTACGGTTTTCGTGCCGCCGAACACGGGCGAAGTTGCCGCGAGAAGCGGTATGCTCGCGGTGCCCGCATGGAACCTGCGTCGCGTAAACAGCGTTGGCTTCTTCGTCATGATCGATCTCCTTGCTGCCCCTGCGCTCAGTATAAACCCAGCCTGTCCGGCAAGTCTTGCTTGATCGATGGCCATCGCGTACCCAGCTTGCACTATGATGACAGCCGTTGCCAAACCGCCTTT
>JBCBHR010000159.1:0-5354 GCA_038525365.1 Pseudomonadota bacterium
AGACTGATGGGCGCACAAAATGTGTTCGTTCTGGATGGCGGCATGGATGGGTGGAAGGCCGAGGGGCGCTTTACGACAGACAAGCCGACCATGTGTGCGCCGACAGCCTTCGTGCCGAAGTTCAACGTCTCAAAGGTTACGTCGTTCGATGCGATGATGGAGGTCGTCGCGGACCAGTCCATGCAGATCGCCGACGCGCGCGGCCCCGGTCGCTTCACCGGCGACGAGGCGGAACCGCGCGAAGGCATGCGCTCAGGCCATATGCCCGGAGCCAAAAACGTGCACTACGCGACACTTGCGCCCAACGGTCGGCTGCTTGATCTGGATGCCCTTCGTGAGGTGATCGAAGATGCAGGCATCGATCCGCAAAAGCCGGTCGTGACCACCTGCGGCTCCGGCGTCACGGCGGCGGTGATCACGCTAGCGCTCGCCTCGCTTGGCAATCACGACACCACGCTTTACGACGGCTCTTGGGCGCAATGGGGCGCGCGCGAAGACACGCCAGTGGCAACGGGACCTGCCGCCGCATGAGTTGGTTGAAAAATCTGCGATCACCGTCGGCTGGCCAATCGTCAGCCTCACTTGAAACGACGATCACCTATATGCGAATGGATCGACATTCAGTGCCCGCGGCGGTCAAACCGGCCAACATCAACGCGGCACTGTTGGTTGCCAACAAGCCGCCGCTGCACTTCTACCGCTACCTTTATTTCCACGTCGGCATTCACTGGAATTGGGAAGCGCGGCTGCGGCTGACAGATCGAGAATTAACCAAGCTGATCCACGCGGACACCTGCGAGATCACCACACTCTATGTGGACGGCGCGCCCGCAGGCTTCTTCGAAGTTAATCGATCTGACCCAGATATCGTCGATCTCGCCTATTTCGGCATGATGCCCCATGTCCACGGCATGGGGCTTGGGGAATGGTTTTTGGCGCAAGCCATCGCAACCTGCTGGTCCAGCGATCCGGGCCCAAGCGCCATCACGGTCAATACCTGCACTCTGGACCACCCGGCCGCCCTGCCGCTCTATCAAAAACACGGCTTCAAGCCCTACCGCCAAGCCAAGGGCAATGTGCGGCCGCTGAGCGAAATGGAAAAGGTGGCTCTGGTGATGGGTGGAACTGCCTGACTTAAGCCACCTTCAAAACGACTTCCGGCTGCGCCAAATCATATCCAAGCGCTTCGGCAACCGGCTTGTTGGTGATGCGGCCGCGATGAACATTCAGGCCATTGCGCAAGTGTGGATCGTCGGCCAGTGCCTCCAAACCATGGTCTGCAAGCGCCAAACCTTGGCGCAGCGTGGCGTTGTTTAACGCATGTGCCGAAGTCACCGGAACCGCACCCGGCATGTTGGCAACGCAATAGTGGATCACGCCATCAACTTCATAGGTCGGCTCCGCGTGGGTTGTCGCCTTCGATGTCTCAAAGCAACCGCCCTGATCGATGGCCACGTCGCAAAGCACCGCGCCCTTCTTCATGCCGCCAAGCATCTCGCGGGTGACAAGCTTTGGTGCTGCCGCGCCGGGAATAAGCACCGCACCGACAACCACATCGGCTGCAAAAACGGCCTCTTCCAAAGCTTCAACAGTTGAATAACGCGTTTCCACACGCCCGCCAAACATCATGTCCAGATCGCGCAAGCGCGGGAGCGAGCGGTCGAGGATTGTCACATTTGCGCCAAGACCAACCGCCATACGCGCCGCATTCAGGCCGACAACGCCGCCGCCGATGACCACAACTTTGCCCGGCGCAACGCCCGGCACACCCCCGAGCAGAACGCCATTGCCGCCATTGGCTTTTTGCAGCGCAGTCGCAGATGCCTGAAGCGACAAACGGCCCGCGACCTCAGACATCGGTGCAAGCAATGGCAAACCACCATGCTCATCGGTGACCGTTTCGTAAGCAACGGCTGTCACACCGCTTTCAACGAGACCCTTGGTTTGGGCAACGTCCGGCGCGAGGTGCAGATATGTGTAGAGGATCTGACCGTCGCGAAGCTGCGTCCATTCATTGGGCTGCGGTTCCTTCACTTTGACGACCATGTCGGACTTCTCAAACACGTCAGCGGCAGTATCAGCGATGGTCGCGCCAGCTGCGCGATAAGCATCGTCCGTCGCTCCAATGCCAGCACCGGCACCGGTCTCCACCAAGACGTCATGGCCATGCGCCACATATTCACGCACAGACCCCGGCGTCAGGCCAACGCGGTATTCGTGGTTCTTGATCTCTTTTGGGCAACCGACGCGCATGACGCTCTCCTCAATGTTCAGTTACCAAAAATATCGTCGAACTTGAGTGCAATGTCCGTGCGAAGTGGCGCGTTGCGGATGACAATTTCGCAAGGATCATGCATTATGGTGACCATTATCGAAGAAAGTTTGCACACATGAAACTCGACCGCATTGATCGTGCCATTTTGACGGAACTTCAAAAGGACGGAAGGCTGGCCAACGCCACGCTTTCAGAGCGTGTGGGCGTGTCCGCCTCAGCGTGTTCGCGGCGGCTTGATGCGCTGGAAAAAGCCGGAGCGATCCGCGGTTACCATGCGCGCCTGTCAAATCGCGCACTCGGCCATACGCTGACCGCAATCGTGCACATCTCGCTGTCCGGCCAGTTCCAGCAGACGCTTGATGAGTTCGAACGCGCGGTCAAACGCATACCCAATGTGCTGGTCTGTTATCTCGTGTCTGGGGAATATGACTACATGCTGCGGCTAGCCGCCGAAGATCTGGAAGACTACGAGCGCATCCACCGCGAATGGCTGTCCGCCCTGCCCCACGTCTCAAAGATCGTGACGAGTTTTTCGATGCGCGAGGTCATCGACCGACCGAATGTCGGGATCGATGTGAGCCTCGTCAGAAGCGGAACGTGAAGCCGAGCCCACCCGACAATTGGTTGTCATCCACGCTGATTGGACTGTCAGCCGCATCACCCAACAGACGACTGTAACCGGCATTGGTGCGCAACGTCAGGCGGTCGGTTGCGTCAAACTCAAGCGACAGATCGGCGGAGACATTCTTGATGCCCGCATCCGCGTCAAACACGCCGTAGCCTTCAGTCGACGCGGCAGCTTGCGCTGGTGTTACGGAAAAGTAGCGCTCCATGTAGCCGGATGAAGCGTACTCAACATCGGTGCGCCCTGTCAGCGCAAAACGTGGCGCAATGTCGGCCGTGTAGCCAACGCCTGCGGTTGCCAAGAACCCGTTGTCGCTGCCGCCGGTGATCTGTGTAGAAACGCCCAGATCGGCGAAAGCGCTGCCCGCATTGTAGGAGCCGAATGCGCCGAGAACCAATCCACCATCCACATCGCCCAGGCCGCCGAGCTTGGACGACAGGCTTTCCTCGCGCCCGAACGAATAACCGACAATCGGTCCGACATCGAAGCCACCGCGACGAAACACGGAAAGCCGCACATCATCAACGCCGCGGAACGTCACGCGGGAACGCTCCGATTCGCGCCCGTTGAAAATCGGAAACGCAAACGGGATCGCCCGGACCCGATACTCATCGGAGCCCTCATATTTCGGCGCGACATTCACAAACGCGCCAACGCCAAGCGACACGTCCGAAAACAGATTGTCCTGCGCATGGGCTTGGGACGTCAGCGCTGTCGCCGCCACGCCGAGTGTCAGTGAAACCAATACTGGAAAGCGGGACATGCAGTGAGCGCCTTTTAAGTTGCGTTGCCGGTGATACGCGTAAAATGCGAAAGCGGACGTGAATCCTTTGTTAACGATCCACAACGCCTGTTTCTATGGTTAAGCCCAAGCCCTCAAACACATTCCAAAACGATGGAAAAGTCTTGGCGACGCAGCCGGGATTAACGATGGTCACACCGGCTGTTTTCAAGCCCGCCAGCGCGAACGCCATCGCGATGCGGTGATCGGCAAAGGTGTCGATCTCTGCGGAAACCGTTGCGCCAGCGAGCGAAGGATCAGCATTGACGATCAGGTCATCGCCTTCTTCGACCGCAAGCCCTGGCTTGATACGGTTCAGGCCCTGCGAAAGCGCTGCGGTGCGATCACACTCCTTGACGCGCAGATTTTCAATTCCGACAAAACGCACCGGCGTGTTGTTGTAGGCGGCCATTACTGCGAGCGTCGGCACGGCGTCCTGCATCTGGCTTCCATCGATGACGGCAGGCATATTGGGCCATTGCGCAATGATGGCATGAGACTTGGCATCGGGCTGCGTGAAGGCATCGGCGGATACACCCAAATCAATGGCACCTCCCGTCAACGCTTCCGCCGCCCAAAGATATGTTGCCGCCGAAGCATCGGGCTCGACATGATAGCCTGTTGCTTGATAACCCGCAGGAAAAACGCGCCACTCGCTTGGCGATTTCTCCTCAAACAACGTGCCAAATGCGGCCATCGCAGCCAGTGTCAGATCGATATATCCACGTGCGCCGATCTCATCGCCCGTCAAGACAACATCAACCGCAGCACTTGCCATCGGCGCGGCCATCAAAAGCGCCGACACATATTGCGACGACAACCCGCCATCGATCTCGATGCGACCGGAGGGGAAAGCGCCCTTGCCGTGAACGGTCACCGGTGGACAACCGCTCGGTGATTCAATGTCTGCACCAGCGCGCCCAAGCGCTTGAACCAGCGGCATAATCGGCCGTTTGCGCATGTGCTCGTCGCCATCCACGACCACTGTACCATCAACGCACAACACGGCTGCCGTCAGAAACCGTGTCGCCGTTCCGGCATTGCCGAGGGAGAGCGGCGCAACGGGTGCGGCAAGCTTGCCAGTCCCGTGAACCACGAATGTTGTGTCATCCGGCTCATCCACCGCAACACCCATGGCGCGCAGAGCGTTTGCCATGTGCTTTGTGTCGTCTGACTTCAGGGCACCGGTGATCCGGCTCCTACCCTCGGCCAACGCCGCCAGCAGAAGCACGCGATTGGTGATGGATTTGGAGCCCGGCGGCGCTGCCTTACCCGTCAAAGGGGCAGTCACCGGCACAGGCGTCAGGGCTGGGAGGGAGAGATAATCAGTCATCGCGCGGCGCTTATGCGCCGGAGTTTTGCCGCTGGCAAGCGGTCAGACGGGCCGATCGAGATCGTCGCCTTTCCACAAAAACGCGCCGTTCTGGTCGATGATCAGCTTGGCTTTGTTGACCGAGGCAATGGCGGCCTCTTCGCGACTGTTCATCAGGTCGGCACGCAGGAAAGTACGTGTGATCTTTGCCCCATCGACGTCCTTGGTGATCGTCCCGCCGACACGCCACTGACCACCATCGGATTGGGGCACAGCGCGGATTTCGACGTCCTTATAGGTTTCGTCAGCTTCGGCGGGGGCTTCGTCTTTTGCGTCGCCACCACCACCAAAAAGCTTTGAG
>JBCBHR010000160.1:0-5349 GCA_038525365.1 Pseudomonadota bacterium
GTCAACGCATTGATGGCGCGCACGTTGGCGGCGAAGATGTCATGCATAAGCTTCGCCGTGTTGGAAAACCGCGTATGCACAACCGGCAACGACGCCTGGGCTGGCGTTAAGATGATGAAGCGCCGATTGATGCCGTTTGGATCGAGATAGTTGTAGTCGCCCATCTCGTCGGCGACCTGCGGTGAAAAACCGGTGCGGTCGATCTCAAACGTTTCGAGCTTGGTTTCCGGCAATCCAAATGCCTTGAGCGCCTCATTGTACCGCCGCACCAAATGCGCCTGGCTCACCCCCAACAAACGCCCGTATATAAGCTCGTTTTCGATGAGGCGTTTCATGGATACTCATTGAACCGATACTGAAGCGTGTGTATATAAATGTTCGGCCTGCAGGGCGGCGCTGTGGAATCGAATTCAAAGACGATCATCAAACGGCTCACGAAAGAGGGCTTTGAATTGGTAACCATTCGCGGCTCGCATCACAAGTATCGCAAGGGTGGCCGGACGATCATTGTTCCGCATCCCGAGAAGGATTTGCCCAAAGGCACGGCGCGCGCAATCGCAAACGCAGCAGGTTGGATATGAGCACATACTATTTGGCGTTGGTGCACAAAGACACGGCCAGTGCGTTCGGGATTAGCTTCCCGGACCTTCTGGGCTGTTTTTCTGCGGCCGATGAACAGAACGCAGTTTTGGCAAATGCGATGGAAGCACTGGAACTCTATGCCGACGACATCGAAGCATTGCCGGTCGCGCGTGATATTGAAGATTTGAAGCAAGACGACAAGATTGCCGTCGAACTCGCAAGTGGGGCGTATCTCTTGGCGGTTCCGCTCATTCGCAACACACAGAAGACCGAGCGGGTGAACATCACGCTCAATAAGGGTTTGTTGATTGCAATTGACGCGGAGGCGCAGCGGCGGAAAATGACACGGTCGGGCTTTTTGGCGCAGGCTGCGGAGCGGGAGATTGGGAGTTAGGTCCCGTCGTTTTCGGTTTTGTTCAGAGTGTGCTGTTGCAAATAGCCCCATGTGTTTTTCTCGATTGTCGAACCTCGACACCCAATTTCGATAAGCAATCGACATGCTTCATCCTCGCTGGCGCCAACGACGCGAGACAGTGTTTCTATTTTGCGCTAATCTCTAAATGGCTCGGCCATTAACGTTTTGAGCAAAACCCTTCGCTGAGCGTTCAATCTTGTTTTGGGTTCAGTTTCCCATGGACACTTCAGCCACTGCCGCCAGAGAGTGACGTCGCCTCCAAACAGCCTCCCAATTAGCCCAGCCCAAAACTCCCCTAGAAATTCAATCGAATGTTCACCCCCAAAGCCCCTTAGACTGCAGTTCCCCGATTTCTTTCGCCGCGCGCTCACTCACACGCTGACGCCGGATGATCTCCTCGACGGCCACCGCGTCGGACTTATCCGTGTAGCGGAACTCTGAGTCGGCGTACCGGTTCACTTCCTGCATGACCATCTCCACCGTGAACGGTTTGCGGAGGTCTGCGATCATGTCGCGCTTTGTGTCGTAGGGTTTTGCGAGGAACGGCTCGGGCGTCTCGAACCACTCATCCGGCAAGTCGATGTCCATTGCGCGCATCTTGATGGCGTCAGTGACGTTCTTGATGGCACGGCCGGTGAAACGTGGTTCGGCCTCTTTGATCATGTGCAGATAAGTGCCGATGTCGGCCATGGTTTTAGGCTGGCCGTGCTCGGAGACGAAACGGTCAAAAATGTTGAGCAAGCCATGTTCCTGCGGCGTATCGTGACCGTCGTAGGCGGCCTCAACCGCCTTCGCGATAATTTGCGCTTCATAGAGTTCATGATCGCCGAGCGGGATATTATGGTTCTTGCCAGCCAGCAGATGGAAGATATCGATATAATCGTCCCGCGTCTGCGGCCCGTCGACCAGCCATCGCGCGCCTGCACGCTGGCGCAAAGCGTCATCGACGTTTTCAGGATAGTTTGAAAACATCCCAAATGAGCAATTGCCGCGCACAACGGTGGTCGCGCCGGCAAAGCTCTCCATCAAAACCGCCGTTACTTCTTGTTGGCCCGCGGAAGCCCGATCATCGGAACGCTTCGCCGCAACCTGATCGATGTCATCCACCGTACCGAAACCAATCGCCTTCGGATCGATGACGTTGTTAATGAACTGCTTGCAGTTCTGGCCGGACTTGCCCTGATAGGACGAAATCTGGTCGACACCGAAATTCTCGTAGTGGAACGGAACGCCCGCGACCTGGCAGTAGTCATTGACCATGCCTGCAATCATCTGGATCAGGATCGTCTTGCCGGTGCCCGGTGCGCCATCCCCGATGAAGGTGAAAAGGAAGCCGCCAAGCTCCACGAACGGGTTCAGCTTTCGGTCGAAATCGTAGCACACGAGCATTTTGGCGAGTTTCATCGCTTGGTACTTGGCGATGTGATTGCCGATGATTTCGTTCGGCTTCTTAAACTGCATTGTCAGCGGTTTGCGTTTGGCGCCTGGCGCAACGTCAAAGCCGTCGATGGTGAAGTCGTCTTTCTCAATACGGATGTGGCTGTCATCAAAGACACCCAATCCCTCAAAGCGCGCGCGACGCTGCAGCAAACCTTCCACCGAGACCCGCGCAAACGCCTTTGCGCGTTGCAGCATCGCCGCCTCATCCGGCGCACCGTCAATCGCTGCCGCCAGACCCGCGATAACCGACTTCGCCGCATCCTGTTGGGTGTCGAAGTTGAAGTCCGGCTCCTTCGTGTCGTCTCCGGGTTCGGTGTCGGTTTCCAGCATGTGCAACAGATACGCCGACAGCGTGAAAGCCGTGATGTAGCTCGCGGACTCCATGAGGGAGCGAAAGTGGCTGGCTTGATCGCCTTCAAGCGGTGCCGACGCATTGCGCTTTTTCAGATCATCCAGATCCGTCTGCCGCCCGAAAACGTCCGCCACCGCCAGCGCCACAGCGATGCCACGGCGTGCGCGATAGAGGAGTGCATGTTGGCCGGGCGTCAGCATGGGGTCTTCGGCCCGGATCGCCGCAATCGCGCCTTCCAGCCCAACCTCACGGGTGCGTCGCATACCGCCGGTCGAAACCGTGGACACAAACCGCCGCCCTGTTCCGGCAAGCTCTGTGTTGGACTGGCCCGAAGCCTGCTCCATGACCACGAACCGGGTGACGAGCGATTGCGCCGTGGCGCGGTGTTTGGCGATGTCCTGCTCGTCGATTTGCGTCAGACCGGTATCCATCGTGTGCGTCCCCTCATGCGACCTTGGTTGCGAACTTAAGGAGCAAGGCCGCACCTGTCATCGGACCTTGCCGTAACCACACGACATTTTTTACTGGATGGCGGCACGTTCGATGCCACGGACAAATGTCGTCACAAGCAAGTCGATCTGTTCCCATGTGCTTGATGACAACCGATTGTCATCGACGCCACGATAGGCGTTGGTGACGATGCCATGGACGCTCGACCACAACGCGCGCGCGGCAAGGTTCAGTTTGGCCTCATCTTCCGCCAGCGATGTATCACGCAGCACCTCGGTGATGATGTCAAAGAGCATTTCCTGACGCACGATGTACCAATCTGGGGTCTCGTTGGTGGCAACAGCACGGTTGAACGACAGCATCGCATTCCAAGCCGTCGCATGCTCATCAACGAAGTCGTGGTAGACACGCGACAGCAAGAGCAACCGCTCTCGCACATCGGTGACGCCATTGGCCTGCGCTTCGGCGATGGCGAGCGAACCCGCCGCACCAAGTCCGTCGAGCAAGTGCGTATTGCAGGCGCGCAGCAGATCATCGACGTCACCGAAGATGTTGTAGACCGAGCCGACCGAGACCTTCGCCTGCTTTGCGATGTCACGAATGCGCACCGCCTCCAGACCACCGTCGGCAAGCAGGCGCGATGTGATGTCAAGGATGGCTCTGCGCGCTTCTTCCTTGTTGATGGCCATGGGCACTCCTTTTCACCCGATAAACCACAGTTCCGCACTTTTTTGAACCCCGTTCATTTTTTCTCTTGAACAATGTTCAAATATGGATATGTTGCATTCATGAACGTTGTTCAAAAATAGTCATACGGAGAGCTGACATTATGTTTGATCTGATCAACACCATATTGAAAGGGACCCGCGCCCGGGCCGAAGACGCAGCGCGCGACCACTTCGCCGTTGACCTTCTGGACCAGAAAGTCCGGGAAGCCGATGACGACCTGTCCGCCGCCAAGGCAACGCTCGCGACAGTCATCCTGCGTGAGCGCAACGAGACCGGCGCGCTGGAGAACGTCAAGAAGCGGATCGCTGATCTTGAGACACGCGTGCGCCAGGCCATGGACGCCAAGCGCGATGATCTTGCCCGCGACGGCGCGGCAGCGATTGCAGAGCTCGAAAACGAGACAGCCATCCGCCAACGCACCCTCGCCAGCCTGCGCGAAAAGACCGAGCGAATGCGGCTGTCCATCGAAAAGGCCAACCGGCGCATCATCGACCTGAAACAAGGCATGATCGAAGCGCGCTCAATCGACGCCGAACACGCAGCCCAACGCCGGATGCACCGGACGCTTGGCACTGGCACCAACATCCGCGAAGCCGAAGCCCTCATAAGACGCATTCGAGAGCGCGATGATCCACTGGAGATGACCCATGTGCTCGATGAAATCGACGGTGATCTGACCAATGCAAACGCCGCAACGCGGCTCGCCGAGGCTGGCTTTGGCGACCGCATGAAGACCTCCGCCGACGACGTGCTCGCACGTCTCAACTCCAAGTAACCCCGAGCCTGAACCCACTCCAAACATACCGAGGAAACCGCAATGAACACCAACCAAACATACATCACATTCAACGCAGCCTGTGTTCTGGCCGCTTACGTCATGATGGGCCTGTCGCTTTGGCTTGCCCCGATCAATATTGCCACAAAGGGCTATTGGGCGATGGCCATTCTCCTGCTCACGGGGTCACTGGTGAACCTCGTCAAATACCGCATGGATGCGCGCATCGAGGAAGAGACCGTCAACAAGATCGAAAAGGCAAAGAACGAGAAACTTCTGGCGGAGTATGTTGCCACCGAATAGCCGGTCGACAGATCGTTCAACCGCCCTCATCGCCTTCTCGCGATGGGGGCTTTTTTCATGGACGTGCGGATCAGACCGCCGAAATCACCTGGCCGTTCGCGATGACGTGCACGTCGTAGCCGTCAAACACCTTTGCTGCCTCGCCTTCCGCATAAAGCGCCTGATAGGCTTCATGGGGCACCAGCGCGTGCTTCTCATAGGCCGACACGCCCATGCGCGCCGCATCCAGATCATCTGTCTCGATGTGAAACTCTTCACGCGCCGGTTCCGAGCGCCCAGCCAAACGCGGCATCTGGTCATCGG
>JBCBHR010000161.1:0-5320 GCA_038525365.1 Pseudomonadota bacterium
GTACACGGTCGCCAGCGACACCTCGACACCGGATGCCAGCGCATCACTGAGCAAATCCTCGGCTGTCAAATGGCGATCTCCAGCACCAAACAGCAATTGCGCCAACGCTACGCGTTGTTTCGTGGGACGCAGACCAACGGCTTGCAGTTGCGTGCGCACACTGTCCGCATCAACTTCAGCACTCGTCGTAGTCAGATGATGGTCAGCCATTTAAGTCCTTAACAACGCGCGCATATTCGTTTTTTGCGCTGTCGCCTCGCGCGCCATTGATATATGCGCTAAGCGCATTTCGATCAATAGCGTGCGGTTTGCGCCTGCGGTGCGCTGACCGTGCTGCCAACACCAAATTGACGGGAACGGGCGCGCGAATATGACGACACAAAAATCCAGCTACACCTACGAAGACATTCTCACCTGCGCGCGCGGTGAGATGTTTGGGCCGGGCAACGCCCAGCTTCCCGCACCACCAATGCTTATGTTTGACCGCATAACCGACGTCTCCGAGACCGGCGGCGAGAAGGGCAAAGGCTATATCCGCGCGGAATTCGACATCAAACCGGACCTTTGGTTTTTCCCATGCCATTTCATCGGCGACCCGGTGATGCCGGGCTGTTTGGGCCTCGATGCATTGTGGCAGCTGACCGGATTTTACCTCGGCTGGCTTGGCGAACCCGGCAAGGGCCGTGCGATTTCCACCGGCGAAGTCAAGTTTACCGGCATGGTGACGCCGGAAACGAAGCTCGTTGAATATGGTGTCGACTTCAAACGCGTCATGCGGGGCCGCTTGGTCTTGGGCATCGCCGATGGTTGGATGAAAGCCGATGGCGAAATCATCTATAAGGCATCTGATTTGCGGGTTGGCCTCTTTCAGGACCAAACCGGCTGATACGGCTCAAGAAGAAGCACAAAAACAAAACCAGGGCAGGACAACATGAAACGGGTAGTCGTGACCGGCATGGGCATCGTTTCCTCCATTGGGGACACAGTCGATGAAGTGCTGGATTCGCTCAAACACGCGCGCTCCGGCATTTCACGCGCACAAGATTATGCGGAACGCGGTTTTCGCTGCCATGTTCACGGTGAGCCGAAGCTCGACCCGTTTTCGGTCCTGGACCGGCGCCAATCGCGCTTTCTCGCAAAAGGCTCGGCTTGGAATTTCGTTGCCATGCAGCAGGCAATTGAAGACGCGAGCCTGCCAAAAGAACTCGTCAGCAATGAGCGATCCGGCATCATCATGGGTTCCGGCGGCCCAAGCACCCGCACCATCGTAGAAGCCGCGCTGACCACTGAAACCAATGGCTCGCCGAAGCGGATCGGGCCGTTTGCTGTGCCCAAAGCGATGTCGTCAACCGCATCGGCGACACTGGCCACACCGTTTGAAATCAAGGGCGTCAACTACACGATCTCGTCGGCCTGCGCGACGTCGAACCATTGCATCGGCAATGCCTATGAGACGATCCAACTGGGCAAGCAGGACATCATCTTTGCGGGGGGATCAGAGGACCTCGACTGGACGATGTCGAACCTTTTTGACGCAATGGGCGCCATGTCCTCGAAGCACAATGACACGCCGTCGACGGCCTCGCGGGCCTATGACGTGACACGCGACGGGTTCGTCATTGCGGGCGGAGCCGGTGTTTTGGTTCTGGAAGAGCTGGAACACGCAAAGGCGCGTGACGCAAAGATATACGGCGAGATCGTCGGCTATGGCGCTACGTCCGACGGCCACGACATGGTCGCGCCGTCCGGTGAAGGCGCGGTGCGCTGCATGCGCCAGGCGCTCGCAACAACACACGGCACCGTCACCTATATCAACACGCACGGCACATCGACGCCCGTTGGCGACGAGAAGGAAGTTGGCGCCATTCGAGAAGTGTTTGGCGACGCGATCCCGCACATGTCGTCCACGAAATCACTGACCGGGCATTCGCTTGGCGCAACGGGCGTGCAGGAATCCATCTACACGCTGTTGATGATGAACCACCGCTTCATCGGCGAGAGCGCGCACATAACCGAGATCGATCCGGCCTTCGCCGATCTACCGATCCCGCGTGAACGCATTGATGATGTGGACTTCGATGTCGCGATCACCAACTCATTTGGCTTTGGCGGTACCAACGCCACGCTCGCCTTCCAAACCTACAAGGATTGAACCGTCATGTCTGAGATCATGGCAGGCAGGCGCGGCCTCATCATGGGCGTCGCCAACAACCACTCCATCGCGTGGGGTATCGCCAAGACGCTGAGCGACCACGGCGCTGAACTCGCGTTCACATACCAAGGCGAGGCATTGGGCAAGCGCGTGAAGCCGCTTGCACAGTCCGTTGGCGCAAGCATCGTGCAGGGCTGCGATGTCGAAGACCCCGCCAGCCTGAAATCCGTGTTTGACACACTGGCCGATCAATGGGGCGGACTGGATTTCGTGGTTCACGCCATCGGCTTTTCCGACAAATCGGAACTCAAAGGCCGTTTCGTGGACGCCACTACACGTGAAAACTTTGTGCGCACCATGGTGATTTCAGCGCACTCCTTCACCGAAGTCGCGCAACATGCTGTGCCGTTAATGAATGATGGCGGATCGCTTCTGACGCTGACTTATGGTGGCTCCACACGGGTCATGCCCAACTACAATGTGATGGGCGTCGCCAAGGCAGCGCTGGAAGCCATCACACGATATCTGGCGGCCGACCTTGGCGAACAGAATATCCGCGTGAACGCGATTTCTGCCGGGCCAATGCGCACACTGGCGGGTGCGGGCATTGGCGATGCGCGCGCCATGTTCAATTTCCAAAAGGAAAACGCACCGCTTCGGCGCACCGTGACGCTCGATCAGGTCGGCGGCTCAGCGCTTTATTTGCTGTCCGACCTGTCCGGCGGTGTGACCGGTGAAATCCACTATGTGGACAGTGGTTACAACATCATCTCCATGCCGCAACCCGACAAGCTTGGCGACTGATCGACGTTCTGACCGGTCATAATTGGTCAACCAAACCCCGAAACACGATTTTAATGACGAAGGGCATACCTTGGGACACTAGGGGGTCCCATGAGTGTACGTGGTGCAAGTAAGCGGTCGGACAGGCTTCGCTTCTATTCAATTTTTGCCGCGGGCTTCGGCGGATGCATGTTGTCCCTGTGGGCGGTGCAGCAGACGGCGAACGGGCTTGAAAACGCGGCCATCACAACGCTTGCGATCATCACGATATCGCTGACAACACTGGCGACATCTGGCACCGTGCTGGCTTTCTTTGCCGGCTCTGACGAAGTGATTGAGAGCGTGGAGAAAGCCGCGCTCACCGATGAACCGACAGGCCTTTATTCAGCCACCGGCATTCGCCATGCGTTGGGCGCTTACGCCCAAGAAACGCTGACCAGCAAGCTCGTCGACAATACATATCTCATCAGCATTGAGTTCACCGGCTTGCGACAGGTGAACGACTATTTCAGCGACCAGACCGGTGACCGCGTCCTGCTCGCCATCAGTCGCCGCATCAAACGCATTGTCGGCGACGCCGGACCAATCGCACGCACGACCGGCGGCGAGTTCGTCATTCTGTTGAACACCAGCGCTGACCTTGCCGAAATTCAAGCGGCGGTGAACGCGATCATGCGTGCGCTGAACCGTCCGATCAAAGTCAACGGCCTGATCCATCCTGCCTATTGCAGCTGTGGCGTTGCGTTGGTTGCATCCCCGACAGCGCATTTTGAAAGTGTCCTGCGCGCCGCCAACGTTGCGCGCTCCAACGCGGCCGAAGCAGGGCTTGGCAATTGGGCGCTCTACCATCCGGAAATGGGTGAAATCGACACCTATCATCGCTGGCTGAAAGCCGAACTTGCCGGTGCGATTGAGCGCAACGAACTGACCCTCGTCTACCAGCCACAGGTGGATGCAAAGAAGGGGACGGTTGTCGGCTATGAAGCCCTTTTGCGCTGGAACCACTGGCGCATTGGCGCAATTCCGCCGACCGACTTCATTCCGGTCGCCGAACACAGTGGCCTGATCTACCAGCTTGGCGAATGGGTGCTGCGCAATGCATGTGCAAACATGAAGCACCTGCCCGATGATACGACCATCTCGGTCAATGTATCCTCCATGCAGCTTGAGCAGCCGGACTTTGACGTGATCCTTCAGCAGATCCTCGAAGACGAAGACGTTGATACTGAGCGCGTTGAACTTGAGATCACCGAAACAATGCTGACGACCAACAGCCGTCGGATCCGTGAGCGGTTGGACTGGGTGAAGTCGCAGAACATCAAGATCGCGATTGATGATTTTGGCACGGGCTATTCAAACCTGTCCACGCTGGCTGAGTTCCAATTCGACCGGTTGAAGATCGACAAGTCCTTCATCGACCGGCTGGATGACCGTCGCAAGTTTGGCCCGATGGTGGCAACCATCGTCAACCTCGCGCAGACGCTTGGGGCAGACACGGTGGCCGAGGGCGTCGAGACGGAACGTCAGGCGGTGCTGGTCAAGGCGGCCGGATGCACCATCATCCAGGGCTATTATTACGGGCGACCGAAGCCGCTCAATGAAGTGCTCGCTGGAAACGAGATCGGCGACTCCCTTCTGGAAGTTGATGGCGAGGACGCCGAACTGGCCGCAGAGATGGCAGCCTAACCGCCCCTATTGCACTCAGCGGACTGCCTTGAAGACTTTGAACCGGCTGGTTTCGGAAAGCGTCTCATGGCGCTTGAAGCGCGCGGCAATGACGGGCTCGTAGGAAAGATGCCGATTGGCAACCGCATAGAGCGCGCCACCGGGTTTTAAGTGTTGCGCGGCGCGTTCAAAAAATGTGGCGCCAAGCTCCATGTCGGTGTTTTGGCCGGTGTGAAACGGTGGGTTCATGAGGATGGTGTCGTAGCGCGCTGGCGGCTTTTCGCTCGCCAAATCAAGCCACAGCGTCTCAACCGGCAGATCGGCGTAAGGCACATGTGATTTGAGATTGCGCTTGGCGGCCTGCAGCGAAGGCCAATGGGCATCGAGGAGCGTCACGGCACTTGCCGAAGAACGCGGTAGCCAATTGGCCGAAAGATAACCCCAGCCACAGCCGAAGTCAGCGAGATGGCCGAGGCTCAAACCGTCCGGCAGATGATCTGCGAGCAGTTGTGAACCCTCATCGACAGCGCCATGCGAAAACATGCCGGGCGCCGTCTGAAAGCCATCAAGCGCTTGCTTGGGGACGGCGAGATCCGGCTTTTTCGTCTGCCCGACTTTGCGGACACCGAACACTTGCCAGTGGTGCTTGGAGAAGCTGAGTTCGACATCGGCCCAGCCCGAAATCCATTTGCGAAGCGACGCTGCGCCCGACCGCTTTGG
>JBCBHR010000162.1:0-5307 GCA_038525365.1 Pseudomonadota bacterium
GCCTGACGCAGGCGGAACTTCCGGTACGGTTGCATGCGGCAGGGCGGTGGAGTACCACCAGAACACCAAAATGTGAGGAAGAAGCAGGTTTGGACATAGCGCAGGCACGGGCCTGACAGTGTCACTGGGCAAATATTGCCACACCCATGTGTGGATGAGGCCCGCCAAATCCGCTGACCATACCCCTCACGCAAGACAAACGGGCTGATCACGCATGGCGCTTGTATTTCTCAATCGTTTTCGCAAGACGACTGAAACACAGGATTGGTGTCAGCAGGAAATCGCTGATCTTTATCGCGCCCACAATCTGCTCGGCCAAAACGGAATGGTCTTTGGCCTCGATCGCGGATTGAGCGACGAAGGCGATCCTTGGTTGATTTTCTACGATTTCCAGTCCAACGATGCGTTTCTGCACGTCGCCCGTATTGATGGTCGCTGCATATTGGCGTGTCCGCAGCTTGGGATGAAGCTTTGGGGCCACAGCATCGACGAGCTGCTTGGCCAGTTTGAGGGCGAAATCAGTGCCATGATCGCGCGCCGCAATGCGCCGTCTGGCAACAACGTTGTGCGCCATCCGGCATCGCGCGCCATATTTGCAATCACCTCCGCGTTCCTGTTCTTCAAGATCAGCGGTGACAACACTGCAGAAGCGAGCACCGGCCAAAGCGAAGAACTGTTCGACGTCACGCAGGGCCGCAAGCTCGACGGTGCGCTCGGTCGCGCGCTGCAGCAGCTGACACGCGTCACCGAATTTGCAGATACACCCGTCGTTGCCGCCGCAGGTGCCGCCGTGGTGCTGTCGCAGTTCGTGGCCTCGATGAAGCTTAATGATCTCCAGACCGCAGAGACTTCAATCCGCGGTCTTGCGGCGGGCGAAGAAAGTTCACTGGTCGAAGGCGGCGAGGGCGACGCAGCGTTTGACGCCATGCACCGCGAGGCACAGGCCCGTGCAGAACAAAACGGCGATTACACGGTTGACCCAGAAACAGAACTTGCAGACGCAGAAGACGTCGCCGTTGATGCGGCAGATGTAGACGTCGCGCTGGCAGTAGACGCGGTTGCGCCGGAAGGCCTGCTTGCGACCTTCTCGGCAAGTGATGCGGTTGCAGAGGGCGGTGAAGCCGCACCTGAATTCACCGACGAAGTGGCGCAACGCGCGCCGCGCAAAAAGCCGGTTGAGAAGACCGACGACGATGCGACCGAGGCTGTCGCTCAAGCCGACACCACCGAAGAAACAGAGGTCGTAGAGGCAGACGCCGTGCTCGTCACGGAAAGCACTGCAACGGCGACGTCGGCACAAGTTGAGACCCTTGCTCCGGCCCTGTCATCCATCTCGCTGGTCGAAACGATCTTGTCCCAATTGGATATTGACTACGGAGTGCTTGGTTCCGCGATCAACGGAACCCTGCCGCAAACGTCATCCACGCCCGTGACGACGGTGGCGAGCCTGGAAGAGTTTGGCATCATCAACGATCTCACGCCGGACAATTCTGCGTCCAGCGCATTTGTGACCGACATCAACATCTCAATTGTCGATGAGCTCCAGACGACCGTTGGCTCGTTCGAACAGGTCTCTGCGGTGGACAATTCAAGCGTATCCGATTGGCTGTCGGACGTGTTTGCCGCCTTTGACGGCTTCGAGCTTGAGATGGACGGCGGCGATGTCCTCATCGAACAAGCCGATCTGACCGAATACCGCTACAGCGATCTTTCCATCCAGGAAATGGTACTGAGCGACGGCAGCTCGATTTCAGTCATCGGCGCATCCACCGCGTTCGCCGACATGGGTATCAGCCTCACCACGTGATTCCGTCAGGCGCGCTTTACTTCGTGAACGTCGGCAGCCGTCGCGCAACCCGTCTACTTTCGGCGATTTCACCCTTTTCTCAGGCCGGCTGAACCGCGTAAGGGCACCTGATGCGCGTCCTTCACGTCTATAAAACATACCTACCCGACACCATGACGGGCGTCACGCAGGTCATCCACACGCTGGCGAAACACGGGCCCGCGCACGGTATCGAAAACACGGTTTTTTGCCTGTCAAAGACTCCGACGGTTGGCCGTGTCGCGTTTGAAAATCACGAGATCCGCTCGGCACCGGTCACGCTTGACGTCGCCTCGACGCCGCTGTCCTGGAGCGGACGACCCGCCTTTGTGGAGGAGGTTGAGCGCGCGGACCTCGTGCACTACCACTTTCCCTGGCCGGTCATGGACTTTTACCATCTGATATCCGCGCGCAACAAACCGTCAGTGGTCACGTACCATTCCGACGTGGTCAAACAGCGTGTAATAGGCGCAGCTTACAGATATTTGCGCGTACCGTTTTTGAACAGCATGGACGCGATCGTTGCGACATCGCCCAACTACGTCGCCTCAAGCGCCGTTCTTCGCCCGCGCAGGGACGATGTGACGGTGATCCCAATCGGCATCGACCCGCCACCTGCTGAATTGGATGCGGCGCTTTTGGTTAAATGGCGCACGCGTTTGCCGGAGCCGTTCTTTCTCTTTGTTGGTGCGTTTCGCTACTACAAAGGGCTCCCATATCTCCTCCTAGCCGCCAGACAGAGCGGCTTGAACGTGGTGTTGGCCGGTGAAGACGCTGACCGTGAAGCGCTTAATGATGTGCCGTCCAATGTCAGGGTGGTCGGGCGCGTCAGCGATGCGGAGAAATGGTGCCTCCTGTCGCTGTGCCACGCATTCGTGTTGCCGTCGCATTTGCGCTCGGAGGCCTTTGGCGTGTCGCTCCTGGAAGCTGCGTTTTCGGCCAAGCCCATGATCTCATGCGAGATCGGCACGGGCACGACGTTCGTCAACATCAATGGCGAGACGGGCTTTGCCGTGCCGCCCGCCGACCCGACCGCGCTTGCGGAAGCGATGAACCGGCTCCTTGGCGATCCGTCCATGGCGCAGGCATGTGGCCAAAACGCCCGCCGCCGCGCCCAGACGCACTTCACCGCGAGCGCTATGGCCGAGCGTTACGCAGCCCTTTATCGCGATGCAATTGCTGCAAAAAAGGCCAAGCGCTTCCGGTCTTGAATTGGCCACCGATAGCGTTGATACGGGCGATGGCCGCGCGTCGAACACCGTGTGTGGCGAACCGAATGGTATAAAACATGAAATCCATATTTGGCGCAGTGGCCGAGGGTTGGCGCGAGGAAGTCGTGCCTTCCTTCAAGAGCCTCGAACTGGCCCTGCTTCTTGCCTGGAATGACACCCAAACGCGCTACCGCCGCTCCTTTCTTGGTCCGTTCTGGCTGGTGCTCGGCACGGCCATCGGCGTCGGCGGCCTTGGCTACGTCTGGACGCGCATCTTTGACATTGATCCGGCGGTCTTCATCCCGTCGCTGAGCATCGGGCTGGTGCTTTGGTACTATTTCACGGCCTCAATCATCGAGGGCTCGTCGCATTTCTCGGTCAAGCGCGACATCCTGTTGAACATGAAATACCCGACCATGCTGCTCGCCATTCAACTGGTCATGAAGCAGATCGTGACGTTCGGGCACAACTTCCTCTTCGTGATTGTTGTGCTCATCATCTACCGCTACTCGTTTGGTCTAAATCTGCTCGTGGCGCTCGTTGGCTTCGTGCTTGTCTCCATCAACCTCCTCGCACTGGTGCAGTTGATCGGCTATCTGGGAGCGCGGTTTCGCGATCTGGAGCCACTGGTCAACGCGATCATGCAGCCGCTCTTTTTCCTGACCCCGGTCATCTTCCGCCCCGAGCAATTGGGGGTGAACTCAGCGATCCTGCTCTTCAATCCACTTGCCCATTGGATCGCCATCGTGCGCGATCCGATCATGGGAGAAGCGGCACCAACAATTTCCTGGTACGCGTCCATCGGCACCGCCATTTTCGGCTGGCTTGCCTGCCTCTACATCACCGGCGCGAAACGCCACCGCCTCATCTTCTGGGTGAATTGATGACCCATATCGCCGCTGAAAACCTCGTCGTCGAATATCCGGTCTATGGCCATGGCGCGTCATCGCTGCGCAAGCAAATTGTGTCGTTGACCACCGGCGGTCGCGTCAACACGGACAACAAGATCGTCACCATTCGCGCGCTGGATGGTGTGAGTTTCGAGATCAAGAAGGGCGAACGCGTCGGGCTGCTCGGACATAACGGGTCTGGCAAGTCGACACTGCTGCGCACGCTCGCCGGCATTTACGAGCCTGTCGGCGGTAGCCTGTCCGTCACGGGCCGCGTTTCAACCATTTTGACGCTGGGCGCCGGCCTCGATCCGGAACTGACGGGATATGAGAACATCATCCGCATGGGAATGATGATGGGCTTGTCGCGCGCTCAGGCCAAAGAGCTTTATCCGGAAGTGGAGGACTTCACCGAGCTTGGCAGTTTCCTGACCATGCCGGTCCACACATATTCCTCCGGCATGATGACGCGGCTTACGTTCTGCCTCGTCACCTCAATCCAACCAGACATCCTGTTGATCGATGAGATTATCGGCGTCGGCGATGCGGCATTTCAGGAAAAGGCCAATGCGCGCATCCGCAACATTATCGATACATCCTCAATTTTTGTCATCGCATCCCACTCAAACGACATCATCAACATGTACTGCAATCGCGTGATCGAGTTCGAAAAAGGGCAGATCAAGAACGACCATCCGCTTTAGCCGGTCACCCGCCGAGCACGCTGACCCAAATGCCGTGCACAAGCAGGCCGATGGCGAGCAGCGTTTGAGAAACGAACCCCATTCCGAAGCCGACAAAGCGGCGCATGATCGGCGTGCCCGGATAGATGAAATAGCTGGCATGGATCGCGCGGCCGACGATAAACGACAGACCAAACAGGTGCACCAGCCAGACCGGCATGCCGATCAGGGCCGCGATCACGAGCGTAATCAGGAAGATCGGCATGTACTCCGCGCAGTTGATCATGCCACGCATCAGGCGGGCCAGGTGCGTGTTGCCACCATCGCCAAGCGCAACCTTTTCGCGCCGACGCACTTTGCCGGTCTCATTGGCGAGCCAAACGAAGATGAAAGTGCACAGCGCGGCATAAATCCCGGTTGCGGCAAGAGCGGTCGTTGGCATGTATCTGCTCCCCAAAATGCTGCGTCCGCCTAGCAGATCGACCTGTCTTGCGCAAAGTGCCACCAGACCAATGGACGATGCGCCGAGCTGCGTTATTTAAGACCTTTCGCCGGTTGTGCGCTTTCGGCTAAGGTCGTGCTTTACCAATCGGCCCGATCCGTTCTGGAGGCTTGCTGCGTGTTTCGCTCGTTTTTTCCCTCACCTAAGTATTTCTTCGGATCGGCGCTGCTTTGGACGCTGATGGCGATCGCCATTT
>JBCBHR010000163.1:0-5243 GCA_038525365.1 Pseudomonadota bacterium
ATGCCTAGGCCTCCACCGTCATGTAGCTGGTGACCAATTCGGACATGGCTGCAGCGTCTGCGCGTGGCAGGGTGCAATAGTCGGCGTGAAGCGTTTGCGCCAATGCGCTGGCCGCCGGGCGTGGTCGGCGCGCGATGTCGATAATCAACGTTTGAAAGCCATCGGCTGCCGCGCTGCGTGCCATGCGCGTGGCGTCTTCATCGGCCTTGGCGCGATCTGCGGTCCCATCGAGCGCGATGTTGCCGCGCCCGTCGGTCAAGAACACGATCAAGGGCTGCTGGCCGCGGGCTTTTGCGCGCAAGGCCAAGTCCCGCGATTGGCGGATGGCGTCGGCAAGCGGGGTTGGGCCGCCACCGGGCAGCCCTGTAAGGCTCTTTTTTGTGCGAACCAGTGACCGGGTTGGCTCGAGGAGCACCTCGGCGCGCGTGCCGCGAAATGAGATCAGCGCAACCTGGTCACGGCGGACGTAGCACTTGCCGAGCAACAGTTCGATGCAGCCTTTGGCTTCGCCCAGCCGCTCGAGTGCGGTTGAGCCGGACGCGTCAACGGCGAAGATGACGGTCGTTTCCGTCGGGTGTTCGAGGCGCTTGTAGCGCAGGTCAGACTTTTCGATGCGCAGCGGTGCGCCGGGCTTCCACGCTTTTTCCGCGCGGATGCGTTGCCACGGCGCAGCGGTGCGCAAGGTGGCGATGATGTCCGGGCGCTGACCGTCATAGGCCGGGCGCTGTGACGTACCGGCGGGTCGTCCGCGCGCCGCATTTTTGCGCGCGATACCAGCCTTGCCGCTGGCAGCGTTTCGACCCGGGCCACCGGCGTGTTGGCTTGTGTGGCGCAACGCCTCGTCCGGCGCGACCGCCTCAGCTGTTGCGATGAGCAATTCTTGCAAATCGTCAAAGCTCAAAGGTGTTTCGCTGTCGGGATCGTCGTTTGCGATGTCTTCTTCGGGCGGCGCTTCGTCTGGCGTGTCTGGCTCGGGTGCGTCATCGGGGGGCTGCAGCGAAATGCCGAATACCAACTCAATGGCCTCGGCCAGATGGCGCGGTTCGGCAACAGGATGTGCGTCTATCGCGGCAAGGCATTTGCTGACGCGCTGAATTGCGATGTCGGCACGCAGGCCGTCGCCACCTAGCGCGGCGGAAGCTTTGGCGGCTTGCGTCTGAAGTGCCTCGGTGAGGATGACGTCGTTGACCGGGAGCGCAGCGGCCCCATCATTGGGCAGAAACTGAGCGTCGCGCACGGAGACCGCGTTGAGATCGAGACGCAGGCCGCAGCGATTGGTCAGGGCTTTTGGCGCCGGCTCTTCGCCATCCTCATGCTCATCAAGCAGGACCATCGTCAAATCCGGATCGGCGTCCAGCGCTTGGGCAATCCGTCCGGCCATGAAGCGGGGCATGCGCTCGGCCATGGGTACGATCAGAATGCCGCCTTTGCATGTTTCAAGCATGCCCGGTTGATGGATGGGCTTACCCGCGCGCAATGTCGCTTCCAAATCGATGCCGGGGTCGAGTTTTGCCGGTGGGGTTGCAGGCGGCAGTTTTCGAACCGGACGGTGGGATGGCTGACGGCTGAGAAGAAACTGAAGCCACGCATCGCGCACTGGGCCAGCGCTGGCGCGCACCAAGATACCGCCCAAGCGGGCGCCGACGGTCTGCAAACACTGCGCGGCTTTCAGTGCGCGCGTCCAAGCCGGGTTTTCCGTGTCCGGCTGCGGGATGGGGAAACGCTGTGACGCCATGGCTGACGTATGTGCGTTCTGCTCAAGCATGGCCGTAGGTTTGCCCGATTGTCTCATGACGGGCGCTGGCACTGGTACTGGAATTGGCGTTCGATTCAGCGGTCTGTTGTGGCTCAGAAAACACCGTTTGCAGCGCTTTTTCCACGCGCACCGAAGACCCCGCATCATCGAGTGGGTCGCGGCGGAGGCGGTGGGCAAGCGCCATGGGCGCAACGGCGATGACATCTTCATCGCCCACGGTCAGTCGACCGTCGAGAACGGCGTTGATGCGCGCGGCGCGCATGAGCGTCAGTTCACCACGCAGGCCGTCGATGCCGAGTGTGAGGCACAGCGAGGCCATGTTCTCAAACACCGGATCCGGGATTTCGGTTTCATCCAGTTTGCCCTGCGCTGCGGTGACACGCGCGCGGATACGTCCGTTGACGCTTGACCAGACTTTCATGAATGCGGCCGGATCGCGCTCGAAGGCATCGCGGCGTTTGACGACTTCCACCCGCTCGGCGATCGATTTGGGCGATGACACTTGGATGGAAACACCAAACCGGTCGAGCAATTGGGGACGCAACTCGCCTTCTTCAGGGTTGCCGCTGCCCACCAGCACGAAGCGCGCGGGATGGCGGACGCTGAGCCCCTCGCGTTCCACGACATTCATGCCGGATGCGGCAACGTCGAGCAGCAGATCAACGATGTGGTCTTCGAGCAGGTTGACTTCATCGATGTAAAGGAAGCCGCGATGGGCCTTTGCCAGCAGCCCGGGCTCAAACGCTTTTTCTCCGGCCAGAAGTGCACGCTCCAGATCGAGCGCGCCGCATACGCGGTCTTCAGTGGCGCCAAGCGGGAGGTCGATGACGGGGGCGCTTTTGCGTGTGTAGACTTGACCGGTTTCGTCCGGCGGGTTGCACACGCGGCACATGTCGAGCGCGTCGCCGGGCACGCAGTTGTACTGGCAATTCTCGTTTGTCTCGATTTCTGGCAGCAGCGCCGCCAAAGCGCGGATGGCTGTAGTCTTGCCCGTGCCACGATCGCCGAAGGCCAGAACCCCGCCGAGAGAGGGGTCGACGGCGGCCATCAACAATGCCTTCTTCAGCTCTTCTTGGCCGACAATGGCAGCGAAGGGATAGATGTGTTGCATGACTGTCACCTTTCACTGTCAAGTATAATTGACAGTTATGGCATGGCAATGCGGAAACTTCCATGCCGCATCCGCGTTTTTTGCGATGCAGAGGTCATGCCGGACGAAGGGCGTAGGCGCTGTACGTTGGATTCATTCGCCAATCGTATGAAAAGCCGCTATGCTGGTGCCAGCATGGCCCGATCTCGGGCCGGGGAGATGCGCATGACGGGGCCCGGCAGCAGATCGGCTGACCAATGGGAGACCGCAAATGGCAAGCGTGCGGTGCAAGCCAATGGCAGTGCTGACTCCACGCGAGACACCGATTTCAACAGCGCAACGCTGAAGCGTGCGATCGAAAAGCACGTTGTTCCCGAAGTCACACAGGCCGACGACAGCGAACTCGTGGCGGGGGTTCTACCAGCCGACGTCCTGCGGGCGCTGACCAGCCACAACGCAGGCTTTTTGCGCACGATCGTTCCGGCATTGCTAGAGCAGCATGTGTCATTCAGCCGCTTCCATGATGCCGTCCTCATGCCGGTGCTGACGTTGCTTGGTGAGAAGTGGTCACGCGATGAACTGGATTTTCTGACAGTCGATCTGGCTACAACGCGCATGCAACTGGTCGCCGAGGAATTCATCCGCGAGAACATTCGCCGTCGAGGCGGATCGGAGAATGTCGGGAAGTCTGTCCTGCTGGCGCATGTGGATGACGAAAAGCACACGCTGGGCATGACCATGGTGCGCGCCTTCTTCCTCGATGCGGGATGGATGGTGTCTGGCGGAACGCATGTTACTCCGGCCAATGGCCTCTATGATGCGCTGCGCTCGGAGCATTTTGACCTGCTGGCCATGTCGTCCGGCCATGAAAAAGCGGGCTATGTGCATGATGTCTTGCAAAAGGCACGGACACGGGCGCGCAACGATAAGATTGTCATCTGCGTCGGCGGGCCTTCGGTTGCGGACGATGAAACGCGGTTTTCAAACGTGGGTGCGGAGATAATCGCTTATGACCCGCGCGATGCCGTGGCCGAAGCGAATGTGATGGTCGCGTCGGTCGCCTGATTAAGCGTCTTGCCTGACGACTGTGTAGGCGCCTTCGAACCAGTGTTCCTCCAAGTTTGATGCTTCGCCAATTCTGTCGATGACGACAAAGCGACCCGGTGGATGCAGCGGTGTCAAAACACCGTGCCAGGTGTTTGCGTGGTAATTTACCGCCTGGCCGGGCTGTGTGATGAAGGCGAGTGGCTCACCTGGGACATCTTTGTGGTCATCCGCGACGACCACCAAGAACGAGTGTTCGGACATCGGCACGAAGCATTGGCTGCCAAGCGGGTGCCGCTCCATCATGGTGAGCGTGTAGGGCATGGACCGCGGTTCGGCATTAAACAACGACAAGCCAATGCGCCCGTCGTCACCTTTGGTTTGCAAATCTGCGCGATCGTGAAACCGGCCGCACATGCCTTGATTGATGATTTTGTCCGGTTCTCCCGCGCACTCAATGACGTCGCCAAATCGCTCAAAGGCTTTTGCCGTGAGTAACTTTGCTTTGATCGTACGCTGGCTCATTAATCCGCAATGCCGAAAAAGCGCATGCGGCTAACGCCGCCATCGGGATACATGTTGAAGCGCACATGGGTGACCGAACCGAGATCGAACATGTCTTCGAACACGTGTTCCGAGTTGGCTGTCAGCTTAGTTGGCGGCAGCAGTTCTTTCCAGAACATCGAATCGGTGACCAGTGCATCTGACAACAGATCGCCGAAATTGCGCATGTCAGCGGCTTGTATGGAACAGCGGTCCGGGAAATTGCCTTTGAAGTGCAGCGTGTCGATGACCGCGCGCTTGACCGTGCCGCGCGCGCCCAGTGCGATGATGATCCAATCATAGCCCGGTTCGCGGCGACGACGCGTTTCCCAAGCATCCCCCATATTGTGTGCACGCCCCGGCGCTAGGATGCGTTCATAAGCGCCATAGTGAGCGTCCGAATAAGCGAGGATACGGCCACCGTTCAGGCTCGCAGCAAGATCAATTTCCTTGCCCTTGAGGTCCGGATCAAGCTCGGGCACGCCATAGACGCGCAGCCGCGCAACGCCTCCATCGGGATAGATGTGGATTTTCAGATGCGTCCATGTTTCGAAATTCTCACACCCAAAAAAGTGGTGATTGCTCGCTGACAGCGGTTTGTGGTTCATGATCTGAACCCAACGGCTTTTCTCGTCCGGGTCGCCGCCATCGGGGATGTAAGTCGCTTCAATCTTGCAGGCGGGCGCATAGTTGCCGGTGAAGTGCGCGGTATCGACATCGAAACCGAGGATACGGCCTGGCGCGGCCAAACGAATGACGGCGTGGTCATGCCCGCCATCGCGGCGGCGGCGGGTCTCCCAACCGTCCATC
>JBCBHR010000164.1:0-5232 GCA_038525365.1 Pseudomonadota bacterium
AATCGCTCGCCTTTACGGCGCATTCATTATGGGTTTTGATCAGGGCCGCGAGCTGGTCGAAAATTCTGGCGTGCCGTTGCTGACCCCGGAAGAGTTCCGCGCGTTACTCGATCATGAACGTGCCATTGTACGATGGTTGCTGGAAAACGAGCAGTTTGGCCTGTCTGATGACGTCAAAGCCGCGTTGACGCGAATTGACAGTACCATTTTCAATGCGACCGATAGTGCTGAATACTTGGCACAATTGGGCTACCCTGTTGTACGCAACCTTCTCACATTTACCGCACGCGGCCTTGCGCATGTGGAGCGTATTGGAGGACGCTTGTCATTGGCGGGAGTGCCAATTCATTTGCTTGTGCAGGGTTCGCTACTTTTCGTTGTTAGCAACTATGCACACTTAGCAGCCTTCTCAGCCAGCACGCCCGAACTAAACGCTTACATTCAATATCAGCTTCGACGATTAGGTATTGATGAGAATACGAAGCTTGAAGAGATAGACCACGACAGTGGCTAACCGCCAACTTCACGGAATGGGTCCTCGCCTCAAGGGCGAGGATGACGATGGTGGGGTGGTTGGTCTTGGGGCCTAAAGCCCCAAATCCAGCAACGCCTTGATCTGACCTTCGCCCGTGCCCGCAACAATGCGGCCAAGTTCGTCATTTCCCTTGAGCACCAACAGTGTTGAGCGGCGGGGGATGTTTCGGCTCGTTGTGACTTCATCGTTCTTGTAGGTGTCCCAGTCGACTTTGATGAAGGTCATCGCGCGGTCATAGGCCGGGTTTTGTTGGCGCAGGGCGTTGATGACACGTTCCTGGCGGGCGCAGGTGGAGCACCAGGTGGCGGAGAAATCGACGAAAACTGTCTCGCCTGAATTGAGCGCAGACTGGATGGCGCCGGGACGGTAGTCGCGGAAGCTTGCGTGGGCGGCAATGGGTGCAGCGGCAAGCGCGGCAGTGGCGATCAGGAATGTGCGTCTGTCCATGGTCATGATCCTCTTGACTGAAGTGAAGCGATTTTGGGTTTGGGTGTTGGCGGTTAAAAGCGGACGGAAAGATCCTGAAGCCAGATCGGCATGATGTTCAGGAGCGCGCCCTCAAGCACGTGGTGAAACTGGAAAAACAACATCAGGCCGACGGCGATGAATGTCGCACCGATGATCGGCTTTGACCGTTCGGCCAGGCCCGCAAAGGCCTGCGCGCGGGCGCGGATGGTCTCGCGCGCACCGATCCCAAGCCCGATGATGAAGGTGGACACCCCGGCGGCGAAGAACATCATGATCAGCGTCACATAGCCGAGGTTTTGGCCCTGTGAGGCAAGCGCGATCGCGCCGCCAAGCGTTGGCCCGATGCAGGGCGACCAGACCGTGCCGAGCAAAAGCCCGCCGAAAAACTGGCCGCTTGTGGAATTGGTGTCAATGGTGTTCATGCGCGCATCCGCGCCTGACGCGACGCCCGCCGTCGCCAGTTCAAATCGGCGCGCAAACATGGGCACAACAAGGATGGTGCCGAAGATGATCATGAGCACCGCGCCGATCTGGGCAAGCGTGTCCTGCGTGAGGCCGATGCTTGCGCCAAAGGCTGTGACGAGCACGCCGAAGACGACAAATGACACGCTCATCCCGCCCGCAAGCGCCAAGGGTCCGGCGCGGCTGGCGTTGAGCGCCGACATCAACACGATGGGCAAAACCGGCAGCACGCACGGATTGATGAGCGTCAGCAGGCCAGCGATGTAGGCGAAGATGAATTCCATGACCCGCCCTTGCGGAAAACACGCACAGAGATAACTGCACACTCAGGCGAAGCAATTCACGCGCAAACACGTTTGCGTTAGTTTAGCTCTTCCGGCTCCGGTAGGTCCGGCAGGGGCATTAGTTCGACGCCTTCATCGACCAGCGCTTCCACCTCTTCGCGGCCGGCCTTGCCGTAGATCGGGGCGGCGGGTTTTTCGCCGTAGTGCATGGCGCGGGCTTCGTCGGGAAATTTTTCGCCAACGTCGGATGCGTTTTCCTTCACCTTGGCGGTAAGCTCGCGCAGCTTGGCATAGGCCTCGGCCTGCGCGGCCTGCGTTGCGGCCATCATCACGGCCTGTTTGCGGTCGTCCTTGGCGCGGCCCGTGGCGACGGATGGGGCCATCAGCGCCTTGCCCACCTTTGACGAGCCGCAATGCGGGCACTCCACAAAGCCGCGCTTGGCTTGCGTGTCAAAGTCATCATTGGAGCGGAACCACGCCTCGAATGTGTGGTCGTGTTCGCAGATAAGGGAAAATTTCATGCGCCGACCTCCACCTCAAAATGCCGTGCATTTGCGAGGTTGGGGATCTTGGCGCGCGCTGCCTTGACGGCGGCCAAATCGATGTCAGCGAAGATCACGCGTGGTTCCTCATCGTGTTTTTCCGCAATGATGTTGCCCCATGGATCCACGATGAGCGAGTGGCCATATGTCTCACGGCCATCTTCGTGGTCACCGCCCTGTGCCGCAGCGATCACATATGCGCCGTTTTCAATGGCGCGGGCCCGCACCAGCACATGCCAGTGCGCCTTGCCGGTTTGGCGGGTGAAGGCGGCGGGAGCGGTTAAGATGTCAGCGCCCGCTAACGCTTGCGAACGGAAAAGATGCGGGAAGCGCACATCGTAGCAGATGCCAAATCCGAGCTTTGCGTCGCCGATCTGCGCGGTCTGGCAGGTGCTGCCGGGCTGGTAGATCGCGCTTTCGCGCCAGCTTTCGCCATTGTCCAGATCGACGTCGAACATGTGGATTTTGTCATAGGTCACCGCCAACGCGCCGTCTGGCGCAAACAACGCTGCTCGGTTGGCGGCCTTGCCGTTGCCGAGGTCGATTGGCGTTGATCCGATGTGCAGCCAGAGCCGGTGGGTCTGTGCGAGTTCGGATGCGGCGGCGAAGATGGGGTCTTCGGCTTGCGGTTTGATCGCGGCGAAAAGCGCTTTGGGGTTCTTCTGGATAAGGCCCGTCATCTCTGGCGTCTGCACATAGGTCGCGCCGCCCGCCGCTGCTTCGGCCACACGCGCGCGCAGCGCCTCGACATTGTCATCGAGGCGTATGGTCGAACGCATCTGGATGGCGGCGGCGCGCATGATGACGTCGGTCAGGCTGCCAGCAGGGGATCGAGCTTGCCGGAGCGCTCCAGCGCATTCAGATCGTCAAACCCACCCACATGGGTTTGCCCGACAAAGATCTGCGGGAAGGTGGCGCGGCCATTGGATTTTTGAACCATCTCGCGTTTCAAATCCGGTTTGAACGTCGCGTCAAACTCACGGTAGCTCACGCCCTTGCCGTCGAGCAGGCGCTTGGCGGCGGTGCAAAAGCCGCACAATTGCCGGGTGTAAATGACGACGTCAGCCATCGCGGTCTCCTTTGGTTGACCTGCGGTATAGGCGTTCTTTGAGGGCCGTGAAAGGGTTGCGTGGTCGCGGCGGTGCGGGTTCCACAAAGCCATCGACCACCCGCGAAAACGTCAACACATCCACACGCGCGGCCTTGGCGCGCTTGAGCGCCTTGGCGGCGGAGTTGACTGTGGCGCCGGTGGTGAACACGTCATCGACCAACACGATGTTGCGCCCATGCACCTCAATGTCGCGGGCCGGACGCACCGCAAAGACGCCGCGCACATTTTCCGTGCGGCTGTTTGCGGACAGGCCGACCTGCGGCCTGGTGGGCCGTTTGCGCATGATAGTCTCGGCATCAAAGGGGAGCTCGGCTTGGCGCGCGACGAGGCGCGCCAGTTCGGCGGACTGGTTGTAGCGGCGGCCCACTTGGCGTCGCCAATGGAGGGGAACCGGCATGATCAGGTCGGCGTCGCTCAGCAACTCATTACCGGCGCGGACCATCCAACTGGCCATCATCGGTGCGAGCGCCAATTGGTCGTTGTATTTCAGCCGTGTCACGAGTTGCCGGGCGGCACCGGTGTGGATGGCGACCGCGCGGGCGTGATCATAAGGCGGAGGGTTTGCGATGGCGTCCGCGCTGACGGCGGCATCGCCATAATCATGCGTAAACGGTGCGCCGGTGATGGCGCAGTAGGGTTTGGCGATCCATGTGATCTTTTGCCAGCACGCAGGGCACATGGCCGCGTGATCTGCCACTTGACGGTTGCAGGCAGCGCATGTGTTTGGAAAAAACACATGGCGCACACCCTGCACAATGGCGGTGCCGCGCAATCCGTTTGCCACTTCATTGCCCCTTCAAGGACAAAAGCGTGACACAGACCGGCCCGCAACGCATCATCGACAAACGTCGCCTGAGCGCTTTCCTGCGCCGCGCCGAGCGCCGATTGGTCACGCGCGCCGGCGGCGACTTTCTGCTGAGCCGCATTGCCGACGAGCTTGCGTTTCGCCTGTCGGTGACCAATCGGCGTTTTGAGCGGGTGCTTATCGTATCACCTGCTGCGCGGTGGATGGCACCGGTTTTGGAGCGACATGCCGCCAGGCCTGAAGTCTCGATCAGCGCGGTTAAGGACGTGACGTCTGAGGTTCTGGCGACATCGCGCCGGGATTTTGATCTGGTCGTCAGTGTCGGTCATTTGAACCTCGTCGATGATGTGCCCGGCATGTTGATCCAAATGCGGCAGGCCATGGTGGCCGATGGTCTTCTGGTCGCTTGCGTTCCGGGATCGATGTCGCTGCAAAATCTGCGTGAGGCCATGCTGTCGGTGGAGGCGGAGATCAGCGGCGGTGCTTCGCCACGCTTCATGCCGCTCTTTGACATTCGAGCGGCGGGTGGCCTTTTACAGAGGGCGGGCTTTGCTTTGCCGGTGTGCGACAGCGATGAGGTCGATGTGCGCTATGGCGATGTGTGGAGTTTGGTTGGCGACATCCGTACGCTTGGCGCATCAAATGTTCTGGTTGCGGCGCAGGGTCGGCCGCTTAGCAAGGCATTTGTGTCCGCCCTCGACGCGCGGCTTAAGGCGCAATCGGCGGTGACCGGAAGTCGTTTTGAGGTTGTCTATGACTGTCTATGGATGTCCGGCTGGGCGCCACATGAGAGCCAACCCAAGCCGTTGGAACCCGGGTCAGCGACAGTGCCGCTGACGCAGGTCTTGGGCGATAAAAGCGAGTGATCGACGCGCAAACGCGGATCAGTTCTTGTTCAGCGCCTGGTTTGTCGTGGAGTTGATGTCAGTCCATTCCAGCATGATCTGACTTTGGACCTCACCGACGCCGCCGACGATTGCAAGGGACAAGACGGCAGCAATCATGCCGTACTCGATGGCAGTGGC
>JBCBHR010000165.1:0-5220 GCA_038525365.1 Pseudomonadota bacterium
CAGCATCATCGCCGACAAGTTGTAGACCATGTCGTCGGCCTGCACATCGACACCGGCAACCGAAGCCGAGTTCGTCACGTCGCACGCGACATGCGAAACCTTGCTGTAATGCGGCAGCGGCGACTTGCGGATATCGGCGACAAGGACCTCTTCGCCGCGGTCCACCAAATCCTGTGCGAGATAGCGGCCGAC
This sequence comes from Pseudomonadota bacterium, assembly GCA_038525365.1. Lineage (GTDB taxonomy): Bacteria > Pseudomonadota > Alphaproteobacteria > Rhizobiales > Rhizobiaceae > JBCBDX01. The sequence goes on from JBCBHR010000165.1 coordinate 193, forward strand.
GAAGCCGTCGCCCCCAAAAATGACGTGCTTCATGACTTCAACTCGGATGCGGTTTGAGCGCCGGTGGCGGCGTTGGTAACGTTGCCCTGCTTGCCCGAAAGCGGTGATCCGGACTGCGCAATCAGGACCGTGCCGATGCAGATGAACGCGATGCCTGCGATTTTGTAAGCACCCAATTCTTCGCCAAACAACTGCCACGCCAGAACGGCAACGGCGACATAGGCCAGCGACAGGAAGGGAAACGCAAACGACAGATCAACCTTCGAGAGGACGAACATGTGGCTCGCCATCGAAATGACGAACATGACCAGTCCGAAGAACACCCAAGGTGAGAAGACGATCAGCAGTAGTTTCAAAATCAGGTTTGTCTGCGCCAACGCGGACGGTGCAAGCGTCATCATGCCCTGCTTAAGCATGAGCTGCGCGGCCGCATTGGTTAATACCGTAAAAAGGATGAACGGAAGATATTTCATCGGAAAGTCCCGGATTTATTGCATTTCCCCTACGAAATGCGCGTTAGGGATCGTTTAACTAATTCAGTCAAATCCGATCTATTCCCGGTATTGGACAGTCTTCAGCCGCCATCACCATCATCATGGTTAAGCGCACATCGCTTCCAGAAATCAGATATGATCGCCGGATCGCGCCAGCGTTCCATCTGCTCCCAATGCGGGAAACTCGCCTTAAACGTCTCCGGCGACATGCGCGCATCCTTGTAGGCATTGACGCGGCCACCGGCACCAATCGTGATCGCATCCAGCAAATCCAAGAGCGTGCGCGTGGATTGCCCACGATTGGGGAAGTCCAGCGTCAACGTGTAGCCCGGCTGCGGAAAGCTCATCAGCCCCGGTGAAGCGACATCGCCGAAGCGCTTGAGCACGGTCAGAAACGACACCTCCCCAGCATCCCGCGATGCTTGCAAAAGCGCGGGCACAATCGACCGCGCCGCATCGAACGGGATGACCGATTGATGCTGAAACAAGCCCTTCGGCCCATAAAGCCGGTTCCATTTGCCAACCGCATCCAATGGATAAAAATAACTTTGCCACGACGTGCGCTTCGGATGCCCAGCACCGCGCGCTTTGGCGGTGTGAAACACCGTGTTGAACGCCCGAAGGCTCCACGCGTTGAGCACACTGAATGGCAAATCAACGGGAACGGAAAGCTTCGGCGCATGGGGCTTGGCGGCGTAGTCACCGCTGTCAGCATGGTTGGCTGTCATCAGTATACCGCGCTCGCCGTGAAGCTGATCGAGCCATGCAACAGCATATTCGTTTTCGGCATCGGCCATTTCGGCTTGGTCGAAATACGCTTCAAGCGTCTCAAACGGAACACGCGTCTCCATGACATCCGGCGAACCGACCTTCATGAGCTTGAGGCGAATTTGGGTGATAAAGCCTGTCAGCCCCATCCCGCCGATGGTGGCCGCGAAAAGCTCGGGTTCATTGTCGCGAGACGTCTCATGCAAGCCGTCGGAACGCTCCAAGGTAAGTGCTTCGACATGACATCCAAGCGTTCCGCGACGATGGTGGTTCTTGCCGTGTACGTCATTGGCCACCGCGCCGCCAAGGGTCACAAAACGTGTCCCCGGCGTAACGGGTAGAAACCAGCCAAGTGGCGCGCATCGATCAATAATGTCATGCAGCATGACGCCGGGCTCGGCATCCAAGGTGCCGGTCGCCGCATCGAAAGCGACAATGCGGTTTAACGCGCGCATGTCAGCGATGTGGCCGACATCATTGTGACAGCTGTCGCCGTAGGATCGCCCATTGCCAAATGGCAGCACGAAACCGTCTGCTCCATGGTTGAGGCCGGAAATCGCAGACGCGCCTGCAACGACCGAGCGGTCGCGCCGCACGACACGGCCAAAACTCTCAAATGAAGCGTTTGTTGGGGGCATAAGCGTTCACGGACCGTAGCTGAATGTGCCCGCAACCAACATCAAAGTTGCGCCGAGGGCGACCATGATCTGACTGCGCCAATCGGTCGAAATGAAGACGACAGGATCGTCATTGAACTCGCGACGCTTTGCGAGGATCCAGACACGCATGATGATATAGAGAACGAGTGGGCACAGGGGCCAGATCATCCACGGGTGCGGATAAAGGCGGTAGACCGCATCGCTGTCGAGATAGAGCGCCAACACGACGACCGACGCAAAAGCAGACGCCATGCCCGCCTGCATGATCACTTCCTTGTCCTCAGGCCGATAGCCGCGCCCCGAGAGACGCACCTTTTCTCCGACGGAGGAATGGTCAAGCTCGACATATCGCTTCACCAGCGCAAGCGAGAGAAAGAAAAATGTCGCAAACGACAGAAGCCAGAACGATGGGTCAGCCGCAACAAGGGCAATGCCCGCGATCACTCGTACTGTGTACAGGCTGGCAAGGGTCAGCACGTCGATCAACAGCCAGCGCTTCAGCTTCAGGGAGTAAGCCGTTGTCACCACAAAATAACCAACCAGCACGACGGAGAACATCCATGGCAGGAAGAGGCAGATGACGCTTGCCGCAGCCATTAACCCGCCCGCCGTCAGCAATCCGGTTCCCGGCATAATCCGCCCGGCAGCCAGCGGGCGGTTGCGCTTCGTCTTATGGCGACGATCCATCCCAAGATCAAAGAGATCGTTGATGATATAGACCGCCGAGGCGACAAAACTGAACGCGAAGAAAGCAGCACCAATTGTCACAAACGTTCCGATATTCAGGATCTGGTGATCGAGGATGGCAGGGACGGCAATGAGCGTGTTTTTGGCCCACTGGTGGACACGCAACATCTTGATGAAATCGCGCAAAGTGTTCTTTGGTGCGTCAATCATCGGCTGCGCGCCGTTGGCATCAGACCACACTTGAGCGGCCCTATCCGGCGCGACCACAATGGCGCGCCGCGCCGCATCAAAGATCACAACATCGTCTTTGCTGTTGCCCGCATAGTCGAAGCCGCCATCGCCGAAATGCTCAGTCAGCCAGTCGCGCTTGGCGGTTGATTTCAGGTTTGTCGAGGCATCCGAGCCAACAACCGCATCGAAAAAACCAAGGTGATCGGCAATCGCCTGGGCCTTCTTTGCATCGCTAGCCGTGGCAAGAACGATATGCCGACCGGCAGCTTTTTCGGTCGTTAGCCAAGCCACGACTTCGCGGCGATAGCCAAGGCTCGCCGGATCGATATCGACGCGTGAAAAAATCTGATGCTTGAAATGCGCCTTGCCGCCGACGAGCCAAAACGGAAAGAGAAGCGCCATAAGTGGTGACCGACGCACCAGCGCGAACACGGCTTCCCAAAGCAGGTCGCCCGCGATCAGCGTGCCATCAAGGTCAACGGCAAGCGGTATTGCGCGATCATCAACGCGTGTGTCCATAACAACCCCCAGGCGGGGGTATTACAATCACATACCGTGACGAAAATCGGTTTACGTGAACGGTTTACGGGCAGGTTCAGGCGAGTTTCCGGCGATCAGTCTTAACGAAACGTTGCCAAAATCGATCGAATTTTATGCCTATTCGATCAGCGCTTTGCCATCGGTGATGGTGACCGTCTCACCACCGGACAGGACTATGCGGTCGCCGCCTGGCAGCGTTATGAAGCATCCGGTTGGACACAGCGCCTGGGTTTGGCCAACGGCAAGGATCACTTCGCCGCGGTTGCCATTCTCGGTCACAACGAGCGTGATTTGCTGGGCGCTGTTGTTGCTTACATTCGCAGCGCTTGCAGAACCGACTGCCAGAGCAATAGCTGCCGATGACGCGGCGATTGTGTTCAGCACAGGCTTCATGACCCGCTCCTTGGTTTGTGACGCGGCTTATCGCTGCCATCCCATGAATGCAGCCTGAACGCATTATTCATCGTCGATGTTACGGGCCTTGCTTGTTTCGATAACGCCGAAGTCCTGTTCGGTCATCGGCGCTGCCTTGGCCGGTCCCGCCGACGGCTTGATGTTGATATCGCGTTGGGGGAACGGAATTTCAATGCTGGCCGCGCGGAAGCGTTCGTGGATCGCCATTCGAAGCTCGGTTCGAACCGTCAGGCCAAAGCCGATATCGGCGAGATAGGCATAGAGCACAAAATCCAATGAAGAGTCACCGAAGTGGTCAAACGCGACGAACGGTTCGGGATTTGACAACACCCGCGGATGATCATTGGCGATCTCCAACAGGATGTCGTGTACCTGCTGCGGATCGCTGTCATAGCCCACACCCACGGGGATCGAAACGCGGCCAAGCGTGGAGCGATGAATCCAGTTTGTCACGGGACTGTTGATGAGTTCAGAGTTGGGCAGGATCAGGGTCTTGCGATCAAACGTCGTAATCTCGGTTGCCCGCACATTCACCTTGTTCACTGTACCCGTGAAACCACCGGCTTCGATAATGTCACCGGCCTTGAAAGGGCGCTCGGCAAGCAGGATCAAGCCGGACACGAAATTGCTGACAATGTTCTGCAAGCCAAAGCCAATGCCGAGCGACAGGGCACCGGCGATGAACGCAAGTTGGCTCAGATTGATGCCTGCCGCCGAAACGCCCACCAACGCCGCTAGCGCGATGCCAGCATAGCCAACCGCCGTGCGGATGGAATTGCGTGCGCCAAGCTCCACGCCGCCACGCTCAAGCACAGTCCCATCCAGCCAGCGCTGAAAGAGCCGCGTTGCCCAATAGCCAAGAACAAACAGCAGAAGACCGGCAAGAATACCCACCAACGAAATGGAGATTGAGCCCACCGAGACATTGGTGACCAATGTGTATGCAGCGCCGGAAATCTCAGACCAACGAAAGCCCCAGAGCAGAAAGAGGATCGGCAAGCCAATCACCGCAACCGCCGCCATCAATAACAGGCTGGATACCAATCCCGCCTGATCGATGCGCTGGTCGGTCATCTGGTAGCGCGCGCGCAGCCGATCTCCAAAAACCGTTTGCGCCAGCGCATTGCTTTCGCCAATGGCGCGCGCTGCGCGATACCCCAGATACATGGTCGACAGGACGGCGCCCGTTGTCACGATCTGCTGCGAAGCAAATCGCGCAAGACCGAGATATCCCG
>JBCBHR010000166.1:0-5198 GCA_038525365.1 Pseudomonadota bacterium
CCTCAAAAAAATGTGTTATCGATAACAATTGACAATGTTATCGATAACATTCATCGTTCCGGTCTGCTGCGAAAAAGGTTGTGCTTGCGCGCGGTCATGTATTGCAGCGGGAGGAATTTGAGAAACCAAGACCGGAACGGCGCGCCGAAGGCTTTGGCGTGAACAAGACCGGCTTGTCTGCCGGGAGGTCGAAATGGGTAGCCAAGAACCAATCGTGTCCATGCGCGGCATCACCAAGCGCTTCGGCGGTGTCGTCGCTTTGGACAATGTCGATCTGGACGCTTACCCGGGCGAGGTGCTCGCCATCGTCGGAGACAATGGCGCGGGCAAATCCACACTCATCAAGATCCTCACAGGCGTCTATCAGCCGACATCGGGCTCCATCCTACTCGACGGCAAACCCTTCAACATGTCGAGCCATTCCGACGCGATCGATCATGGCATTGACGCGGTTTATCAAAACCTCGCCATTGCCGACCATCTGACACCCGCGGAAAACCTGTTCCTCGGCGCGGAGCTGACCACCAACTTCCTCGGCATCAAGGTGCTCGACAACGCCAAAATGCGCAGCGATGCGATCCGGGTTTTGAAGGACCGGCTGGGTGTCCAACTGAAAAGCATGGATGTCGCAACTGAAAGCCTATCCGGCGGCCAGCGCCAAGCGGTCGCCATTGCGCGCGCCGTACGTCACGAAGATTTGCGTGTGCTCGTCATGGACGAACCCACCGCCGCGCTCGGACCTCAGGAAACCGCACGCACGCTCAAGCTCATCCACACGCTTAAGCAGCAGGGGCTGGCGGTCATTGTCATCTCCCACTCGCTTGATGACGTGTTTGAGATTTCTGACCGCATCCACGTTCAGCGGCGTGGCCAATGCGCTGGCGTCGTCAAGACGCGCGAAACCACAAACGAAGAAGTGCTCGGCCTGATCGTCGGCACCAAAAACGCGGCATAGGGGCGAGTTCATGTCACAGCCACAAGCAGTACCCAGCCAGTCGCGACCGCTCAGCGAGACGCTGGCACCCTATATGAGCTTCCTTGGCCCCATGGCGATGATCCTCGCGCTCCTGTTGTTCATGGGTGTGGTGGAGCCAGTGCGTTACTTCCGCCTGTCCAACCTGAACCAGATCCTGCTCGATGCGGCGCTTTATATGCCGATGGCCATGGCAATGACCTTTGTCATCACGCAACGTGGCATTGACCTTTCGATTGGCTCGGTCGCCGCACTTTCGGCAATCATCATGGCCTTCCTGATCAAGCAGTACGGATTTCCGGCATGGTCAGCGGCACTGATTGCGCTGTGTCTCGGCGCGCTGATGGGCCTCGTCAACGGCCTCGTCATCACCAAGTTCAAAGTGCCCGACCTGATTGGCACACTGGCAATGGACCTTGTCTACCGGGGCTTTGCGCTGGTTCTGGCGAAGGGCCTCGTGCTGGCGCGCTTTCCCGATCTGATCACCGAGATTGGCCGCGGCCAGATGTTCTACATTCTGCCAACGCCTGTGGTGATCGGCCTGACAACGTTGATCGGCGGCTTCTTCCTGCTGCGGCGAACGCATTTTGGCCGCTACACGATTTCCATCGGCTCAAACCCCGAAGCATCCGAAATGACCGGCATCGCCGTCGATCGCCACAAGGTCTATGCCTACGTCCTTATGGGCACGATGGCAGCGCTTGCGGGCATCATGCTCACCGGCAAGCTCAATGCCATCCAGGCAACATCAGCGCCCTATTTCAACCTGCACGTCATTGCAGCGGTCGTTGTCGGCGGCACGTCACTCTTCGGCGGACGGGCCTCCATCGTCGGCTCGCTGGCGGGCGTTCTCCTGCTGTCGATGATGATCAATGCACTGGTCACGCTGCGTATCGAGTTCTTCTGGCAGTCGGTCGCATCGGGCGTCGTCATCATCGCGTCTGTGGCACTTTACACATGGCTGCAGAAAAAGGACCGCGACGGCTCGGGCGGCTTGGCAGCCGCTTTCACCAATCCCGACAATCGAAAACTCGCACAGATGACGGCCATCATCTTGGGCGTCACAGCCGTCCTGTTCGTCATATCCATGATCACCGGCGAGCCACCACGCCCAAGCGGCTAACGCCTCAATCCATTCGCATCACCAAGCGATGCACCAACCGCGGAATAGTCCGCACATGTCTGGGAGGAAACAGACCATGAAGACACTGACCAAGATTGCGCTTGCTTCGACTTTGCTTGCGACAAGTGCGTTTGGCGCCGCAGCGCAGAGCCTGCCGCTCACAGAGATGGACGGTTTCGCCGACCGCGATCATTATCTGCCGGGTGAAGTCAACGCCGATGGCGCACTCGAAGCCCTGCAAAATGCAACCGCCGAAGAAGCGGTGCAATACGCAGGCCCGCAGGATGAGCCAATCCAGATCGCCCTCATCTACCCGTCAGCCGACACGTCCGATTTCTGGGCTCGCAACTATCTTGCACTGACAAAACGCCTCGATCAGATGGGCATCAAATACGAGACGCGTGAATTCGCATCACGCCAGATCGAGCACTCGCTTCAAGCAACATATGCAGCACAGGTCGACCAGGACGCGGATCTCTACGACTTCGTCATCTTCGGCCCATCGGAACTCGCTACACAGGCGGATAACATCGACAAGCTGGCGGGCAATGACGATCTGAAGACGTTCGTTTGGGCTTTCCACACCCCGCTAAAATATCTCGAAAACCAGCCCGATGGATGGTTCGATTTCTCATCAGCCTACGGCGCAATCGAGATCTGCAACTATATGGTTGAGCGCCTTGGCGCGGATGTCACCTATGCGATGAACCGCGGCATTCCGGGCATCACGGACAACCAGCGCTCCGGCGACTTCAAGGACTGTGTTGCCGAGAAAGGCAACTGGAACGTGGTCTATGAGCACTATGGTGAGTACCAGACCGAGGGCGGCTTTGAAGGCACGCAACTCATCCTGCAATCCTATCCGGAAGCAACGGTGATCCACAACGCAAACACGGCCATGTCCATGGGTTCCGTGCAGGCGCAGATCGCTGTCGGCAAAGAAAAAGAAGTCTTCTCAACCGGCTGGGGCGGCACCGGACTTGAGCTTGACGCCATCCGCCGCGGTGAACTCGACGCGACACCCATGCGCATGGGCGATGACGTGGGTGCGGCAACAGCCGAAGCCATCCGCGCGCATCTGGAAGGTCGCGAAGCTGAACTGCCACTCGTGTTCCTCGGCCGCATCACGGTTGCCCACGATCAGATGACCCCTGAAGAGCTCGACGACCTGCAAACAGAAGCGTTCCGCTTCTCCGGCATCGGCGCACTTAGCCGCTAATCATCGGTCAGAAAATCGGCAGGCGGGATTGATATCCCGCCTGTCCCTCTGCCTTTGCCTTTCGCTCTCAACTATACCCGCTTGGAGAGCACCAGCGCATCCGGCAACGTTCCACCGGCGATAAACGCCTTCAGAATTCGCACGCACAAGTCCGGCTCCTGCGCGGTCCATATGTGACCGACGTCCGGCACAAGATATGCACCCACGTGCTCCGCCCGTTTCGGCATCTCTGAAATTGAACGTGTAACCACCTTATTCTCCTGCGCACCGGCGACGAAAAGAACGGGAACCCGCGTTTTCATGAGCGCTTCAGACGCATTGTAGTCGCACGCTTCGGTTGTAATCTTGAGGAAAGCGCGGCGGTTCATTTGCCGACTGCCGTCCATGAACTCCGCCATCTGCTTTTCGGGAATGCCCATCATACGCGCGTTTGAACGCATCAGCGGCCCGAACTTCAAAAACGGCAGCATCGCGTAGGAAAGAGGCATCAGCCACCACTTGCCGGGCAAGGGATCCACATTGATCCCGCTGATGAAGAGCCCGGTCACACGTGGCAAGTTCATCGCCCCAACAGCCGCCCCAATGTATCCACCGAGCGACAAACCAGCGATGGTGATCGCTGGCTGCTCAATGCACGCCAGCACGTCCCGAACATGACAAGCCGTATCCTCAAAACCGGCAAACCGGATGTGCCGACTGCCGCCATGATCTGGCAGATCGACGAGCACATTGTTGTATGCCGGCAACCGCGCGGCGACCTCCTTCCACATGGCATGGGTGGTCCCGCCACCATGCAAGAAGACGATGGCGTGTTCGCCAAGGGGATTTGTCTGTCGAAATTCCAGCACACCGCGCTCGCATCGTTTTGCACGCGTGATGGCGTCCGATTGAGCCGCCAATGTGGTGCAAACGGGGCTGAATTTGGCAGGCCCTTGTGAACCGTCAACGGCTTACAAAAAGCTCTGCGGATCGATGTCCACCGCCACGCGCACGCTGCCGCGTGGGTTGGGAGCGGTGTTGATCATTGAGGTGAGATAGGCTTGCAGGTTGGCGCGCTCGCCGCCGTGCACAAGCAGGCGAAACCGGTGACGGCCACGGATGAGCGCAAGCGGGGCTTCGGCTGGCCCCAGCACCTTAATGTCCGATGCGCCGGGCGCGGCACGCCTCAAGGCCTTGCCGTGGGCTTCGGCGTCACCGCGTTCGGTGGCCGATACGATCACCGATGCAAGCCGCCCGAACGGTGGCATGTGCCCCACCTCACGCTCTGCGATTTGCGCGGCGTAAAAAGCTTCCGTATCACCGGAGACGCAGGCCTGCATGACGGGATGCTCCGGCTGGAACGTCTGGATCAGACCAACAGATTTTCGGCCCGTCCGCCCGGCGCGGCCGGTCACCTGATTGAGCAATTGGAAAGTGCGTTCGGCTGCGCGCGGATCACCATTGGCCAATCCGAGATCCGCATCAACGACGCCGACGCAGGTCATCAGCGGGAAGTTATGCCCCTTCGCCACCAATTGTGTGCCGATCACGATGTCGGCTTCGCCCTTCGCAATCGCCTCCATTTCGAGGCGCAAGCGTTTCACGCCGCCAACCATGTCAGATGACAGGACAATGATCCGTGCGTCGGGAAAATGCGCGAGCGTCTCTTCGGCAATGCGCTCAATTCCTGGCCCGCAGGCGACAAGATGGTCAAACGTTCCGCACTCCGGGCATGCCTCCGGTACTGGTTCGTGATGCCCGCAATGATGGCATTGAAGCTGGCGTCGAAACCGGTGTTCCACGAGCCAGGCCGAGCAATTGTCACAGGCAAAGCGGTGACCGCATGCGCGGCACAACGTCAGCGGTGCGTAGCCACGACGGTTCAGGAACAGAAGCGACTGTTC